>JAJYXX010000046.1:0-7806 GCA_021801545.1 Chloroflexota bacterium
CCTCGCGTACCGACCGGAAGAAGAGCCCCGCCAGGCCCGCCCCCGTCGTCACCAGCCCGAACAGGCCGATGACCGGCGCCACCCCGACGATCTCCGCGAGCACCCCGCTCACCGCCAGCGCGATCGTCAGCGACGCGTACACGAGCGAGATCCGGAAGCCGATCACCCGTCCGATCAGCTCGGCCGGTGTCCGCTGCTGGAAGAGCGTCTGGCTGGGGATGACGTAGATCATGTTCGCCACACCGCTCCCGAGCATCAGCCCGAAGGCGATCGGGAGCGAGCCGGCGAGCGCCAGGCCGGCGATGCACAGCCCCCAGATCGCATAGCCGGCGATCACGAGGCGGCCCTTCGCCAGTCGCGCCCCGACGAGCCCGATGGCGAAGCCCCCGACGAGGCTGCCCACCCCGATCGCGGTCTCGAGGAACGCGTAGGCGGTGACCGCGTCCGCCGGTCCGCGCTCGAGGACGTCCCGGGCGTAGATCGGTGTGAGGGCGAGCAGGACACCGAGGGCGAACTGGCCGACGACGCCCTGCACGGTGTTCGCCAGGAGCACCGTCTCCCGGCGCAGGAAGTGCCAGCCCTCGAGCAGCTCGGACCTGAAGGTGGCCCACATCCCCGGCGCGGCGGGCTCGGGTCCGCCAACCGCGCCAGCCGCGCCAGCCGCGCCGCCTACCGCCGCATCGGCGCCCGCCGATCGCGACCGCGGCGGGAGCGCCATCGTTGCGATGAGAATCCCCGAGCCGACGTAGGAGGCGGCGTCGATCCAGAACGCGAGCGGGAGCGCCGTCCCGACGAACGCCACGAAGAGGCCGGCGAGCGGGTAGCCGACGACATCGGCAAGCGTCTCGCCCACCCAGAGCGAGGAGTTCGCGGTCAGCAGCTCGTCGTCGCGGACGATCTGGGGCACGACGGCCGTCCGCGCCGGCCGGAAGAAGATCGAGATCGAGGTGACGATGAACACGAGCGGGTAGACGAGGTAGATGTTGACGACCGCCGCGATCGGGATGAGCAGGACGACCGCCGCCCGGAGGAGGTCGCTCGCGACCATCACCTCCTTGTGGTCCCAGCGGTCGACGAGCGTCCCCGCGACCGGCCCGAGCAGGAGGTTCGGCACCGTCGCGGCGAGGAACACGAGCCCCACCGCCAGCGGCGAGTTCGTGATCCCCAGGACGAGGAAGGCGAGCGCGATCTGGTGGACCCGATCGCCGAACAGGCTGATCAGCTGCCCGACCCAGAGCGCTGAGAACGACGTGTTCAGGGCGAGACGGACGTACGGGTGACGTCGAACACGCTGGCCGAGCGCGGGAACCAGCGGGCCGACCGGGCGCGGGCGGGGGACGGCGAGACCACCCTCGGTTTCGAAGCCAAGCTCGAGCGGCGCGAGGGCGGGGGAGCCGAGCCCCGGCCCGGAGCCGCCGAGGAAGGCCGGCCGTTCGAGCAGCGACGCCTCGGCGAGACCCGCCGCCAGGCCGGTCTCCCCGCCCACGAGCCGTCGGGTCCGCCTCCGTCCCGGAGCCAGGCGGACGCTGGCCGACAGGCCCGCGAGGCCACGGGCGGCCGCCTCGGCCTCGTCCTGGTCGAGTTCGCCGGGGGAGCGGACGAGGGTGGCGAACAGGAAGAAGGCGAGCCCGGCCGCGATCAGCAGGTCACCCGCGGAGATGACGTCCCGCAGGACCGGGAGCGGGCCCGGGATGACGTCGCCCAGGAACCCGGCGTGGAGGAGGAAGGACCCGTCGATCGAGGCCGGCAGGAGCACGTGAAGGGCGGCGTCGACGTCGCTCGGCCCGAACCCGGCGGCCGTCAGGCTCGGCTCCCAGACGGGCATGAAGCCCCCGTTGGCGATGACCGCGATCGCGTTGCCCAGGATGCCGACGGCCGCGATCAGGATCCCCGGGTGACGCCGGTTCACCCACAGGCCCACGAGGAGCAGCCCGTAGGCGGTCGCGAAGAGGGGCAGTCGGAGTGTCTCGGCGAGCTCGCTGCCGCGCACGAGCGCCGCCTCGGTCAGGAACCGGACGATCACCGCGCCAAAGAGGAGCCCGATCCAGCGCAGCCGGACCGCGACGAGGTTGCTGACCTTGCCGCCCGCGAGCAGACCGACGATCAGCCCGAGGGCGACTCCTCCGAGCAGCACCCGCTAGCGGGGGTCGCTCTGCGGCGGCGCGTCGGACAGCGCGGCCGCCTGGGCCATCCGGCCAGCCGCCTGCGAGAGGAGCGGTACCGGGCGCGTCTCGATCGGGCGGCCCGGATCGCTCACTCCCTCGGCCCACTTCGTGCGGACGAAGGCGTCGACGACGACCGGGTCGAACTGGATACCGGCGAACTTGCGCAGCTCGGCGAGCGCCTGCTCCTGCGACAGCGGTTTCATCCGGTAGGGGCGGGCGGCGGTCATCGCCTCGAACGCGTCGGCGACGTGGAGGATCCGGGCCAGTTTCGGGATCTCCTCGCCCATCAGGCGGTCCGGGTAGCCCGAGCCGTTGTACCACTCGTGGTGGTGGCGGATGATCGGCAGCTCCGGCGCGAGCTTCGTGACTGGGGCGATGATCTCGGCCCCCTTGACCGGATGGGCGTTCATCAGGATGCGCTCCTCGCGCGTCAGGCGCTCCTGCTTGAGGAGCACGCTGTCCGGCACCCCGATCTTGCCAACGTCGTGGAGCAGGCCGCCCCACTCGAGCGCCTCGAGCTCCGCTTCGTTGACCCGCATCTCGCGCCCGATGTCGATCGCGATCTCCTTGACCCGATGGCTGTGCTTGCTCGTGAACGGATCACGCTTGTCGACGGCCTCGGCCAGAGCGCCGATCGTCTGGGTGAACATCTCGCGCATCTCGACGAACCGGTGATGCGCGAGGCGGGTCGTGTAGAGGGGCAGCCCGAACAGGAGTGTCGCCCAGGCGCCGGCTCCATCGGGCAGTCGGTAGATCTGCGCCATGAGCCAGGCCAAAGGCGTTAGGGCGGAAAAGTTGATCGAGAAGCCGCGAAAATCACTTACCAGCACAACACGGAAGCTCTGGCCTGATCGGAGGGCGACCGCAGTCGAAGTCACGTATGTGTTAAGGGCGAAGAACGTGCCGGCACCGAGCATAGTCGCCGCAAATTCGCCGACCAGCCCAGGCGAGTTACCGCGGGTCAAGTCCATCGCCAGCCCGCCGACGATCGCCGGGAAGGCAAGGCCGGCGTGGTTGAACAGCGTGCCGTACCAGGGCACCCTGCCTCGCAGCTCCCGCAGCTCCGAGGTGCCAATTGCCGCTACCCACCCCGCTGCGACGGGCCCCCCGAGCACCATGGACGCGACGATCGGGGCGATGGACGTAGACACGAACGTGCCGCGGGGCATCTGGACGGGCAGGGCCGAGGTGAACAGCGTCAACACCGTCCAGAACGCGACGCCGGCCAGGACGTTGACCTCGGGGCTCTGGCTCAGAGGTACGCCGATTTCAGGGCGGAGCCCAAGCGTCCAGTCGGTTCGCGTGGCAAACACAAAGCTCGTGGCCACGAGCGCAAGCGCGCTCAGTGCCACGAGCCCCGTGATGAAGAGCTTCAGAGATCTCGGCATCGCAGCCCCACACGATGGGTTGGCGAGGGAACTCTACTCCCTTCGAGCCAGCCCGAGCATGGGACCAAGGTACCTAGAACCCCTTGAGCGAAGCCCCTCCTGCGATCGCGGTGGCGGCCACCGCGCTGAGAGCAGTCAGGAGCCGTAGAAGTCGAACCTGCATCGGTCGATCCTCAACTCTCCTGCTGCTACCAGGCCTTGTTTCCAGCTTCCGGCTGCACGCTCGTTCCTCCTTTGTGGCCTTCGTGCCCGAAAACACGAAAACCGACCTGACACATGGCCGGTCGGTTGCACTACTCGCTCCGCTCCACCCTAAGTGCCCATTTCAGGCAGAGCATCGGCGCGTCCGAGCGTCTTGGCATTGCTTCCTAGTACTTCCGTACCAGGAAGTGCGCCGGACTATAGAGACCAACGCTGAGTACGGTCAATACGCAAGTCTGCGTATCTGGTGCGCTGCTGGTCCGGTAAGCTGCTGGACCGCCAACGCTACAGGGAGTCGAGCAGCGGGGGCTCGATGCCTAGCTCATCGCGAAGGACCGTCGAGTAGTGGCCGTACTGCTCCGCGGCCGCCGCGTGAGCACCGGTGATGTGGTAAAGGCGCAGCAGGGCAAGTTCGAGCTGTTCGGCCTCCGGGTCCACGTCGACAGCGCGGCGGGCAATCGCGATCCCACGCTCGTAGTGACCCGAGCTCGCGTCCGCGTGTATCGCCCGCTCGACGACTTCGAGGTAGGCGGCGTGGAGGGAGTCTCGGTACGGCGACGCCCACTCCTCGTAGGCGAAGTCGAGCGCGAACCGACCCACATACGCATCGCTGAGCGCCTGGATGTCCTCTGGAGACCCGCTTGAGCCGGAGGCCCGGATCAAGTCACGACAAAGGCGGCTTCTGCTCGTGACGAGTTCTGGATCCAGCCACAAGACATCGGAATCGTGGTGAACGTAGCCGGGCGAAAGATCCTCCCTGTACACGGGCTCGAACACCCGTCGCAGGAAGTACACGGTCTGGTTCAGCGAGTTAGCCGCGACGTCGGGTTCCAGGTCCGGCCAGAGAGCGTCGAGCACCTGGTCTCGAGTTGCCGAGAGATCAGGCCGAGTCAGCAGGTAGCAGAGAAGTGAGAGCACCTTGCGGCGGACTTCGGTGCCCGGAACCAGCCGGTCGCCAACCCTGATGGTCACCCGACCCTGATCCTCAACGAACACACGAGGCGCCAACCGGCGGGCCAGGCGCCGGCCGAGCTCCGGGCCAGCGAACTTGCCCCGCAAGGACTTGGCGAGTATTCGTAGACGAGCGACGTCCTCCTGATCACCGACCGTGTCCAGCAGTCGAGCGGCGGCCACAACCGTTCGAGGCCCGAGGTATTCGATCGCATGGCGCAGAGCCGGTCGCCAACGGTCGGGTCGCCGCTGAGCCTCGTCGCGGATCAGCTCAATCGTCGAGTTTTCGATGTCGCCGAGCCGAAGAACGAGTTGGTCCGCCACCACCGACAACATCGCTGCGTCCACCTGGGCGGCGAGCTCAACTGCGTTATTCAGTTCGCCGCTACTCGCGGTGACCGCAGCGAGCAAGTGTGCCGCCTGCGACCAGAAGTCGGCGGCTTGGGCCTCCGCGTGCGCCAGGGCCGCCGCCGCACGGCGCTCTTGATCCTGATCACCTCGGCTAATCGCAAGCTGTGCTCGGACGACGAGGTAGCGCGCAAGGTGTGCACATTCGGCGGTGTAGGCGCCCGGGGTCATTCTGTCCAGCAAGTCGGAGGCCTCGTCGAAGCGTCGGAGCCGGATCAGGTTCTGGGCGGCACTAACTCGCCAGCCATCAGCGATCGTCTCCGTTGATCGTTCCGCCTCGTCTAGAAGACGTTGAGCCGTGTTCCCGTCTCCATACCAACAGTGCACATCGGCCGCCTCTTGGAGTACCTCAGCCGGTACCAGGACGTAAGGGGCCGTCATCGCCGAGTCGAGCTGCTGCATCGCTTCTTCCCACCGCCCAAGGTGAGCTAGTGCGCGTGCCTGCGCTAGCCTCGCCGCCGGGAGCTCGATACTGGCGGAACTGCCTTGAAGCGCCTCTGCAGCTTCTCTGGCGTGAGTCAGTGCAGAAGCGGCTTGCCCTCGCACGACCAGGGCGTTCGCAAGGTTGAGCTTGGTGATGCCGAAGTAGTGCGTATCGCCCCGTTGCTGCTGATCCGCTGCCATCTGTTCTAGGAAGTGCGCATGTGCGCCCAGGTGTCCGTCGGTCGAGGAGCTCAAGAGAAGCAGCATCCCGTTGCCAATCGCCGCCAGAGATGGCTCGGGCTGCCGTCCCAACAGCGAACGCGCAAGGTCATGGACTGCACTCATGTTGCCCATGAAGTACTCGACGGTCATCAGGTTCGCGATGGCAAGGTCCGCATTCGGTTCCGTAGAGTCGTGGGGGAATGCGCCCGCGGCGGCCGTGGCTCGTTCCAGAGCTGCAGCCGCGTCGCCGCGGTGCAGGTCCATCCGGGAGCGGACCATGTCAAAGGCGGGGTCGGAAGCGGCGGGCGGGGAGCGCTCCAGGTAGGACTCGGCGAGGGCGAACTCGCCGCTGCCCAGGATCTGGCGAGCGGCGCCCGAGATGACGCGATGGAGGTCTGCGACGTCGCCTGCGGCCGCGTAGTGGTGGGCGGCCAGCCGCCAGGTCCGGGACTCCTCGTGGCGAGCGACACACCGGTGCAGTTCCAGAATGCCGCCCGGCCCGATCTCTCGTCCCAGCCGCGCCTCGAGGAAGTCCCGCACGAGCGGGTGGTAGCGCTGGCCTTCGCGGCGCGGTCCGCCCGCCGGTGGCAGGAGACCGACGTGCTCGGCGGCCGCGACCAGGCGCTGCGCCTCTGCTTCGCTGGTATCGGCGGCCACAGCCGCGATCTCCGGGTCAACAACCTGGAGGATCGATGTCCGCATGAGAAACGACCGCAGGTCCTCATCGAGCTCGCCGACGACCTCCTCGGCCAGGTAGTCGTGCAGTTCGCCCTGGGCCCCGGACAGGTTGCGAACAAAGGCGCGGATCTCGCTCGTCGAGCGGTCACGGATCGCGGCGTGCACGAGCTGCAGGGAAGCTGCCCAGCCCTGCGTCCGGTGGGTCAGGTCGGCGAGCACATCGGGCTCGAGGGGCGTGCCGAACGTCTCGCGGAAGAGTTGCTCGGTTTCCTGCTCGTCGAAGCAGAGCTCCGACGCCACGAGCTCGACGATCTCGCCGAGCGACCGCAGGCGGGCCAGGGGGATCGACGGCCAGCGCCGGCTGAGGAAGACGATCGTGAGTCGCTCCGGTGCCCGCGTGACGATCTCGCGCATGACCACCCGCACATCGGGGACGTCGTCGACGAGGTGGTAGTCGTCGAGGATCAGCACCGCGCCGCCACCAGCGAACATCCCGAGCTCGCGGATGAACGTGTCGACGATCGCGTTCCGGGCCGGGCCGACGGTCCCGAGCTCGCGCAGCATCGCCGCGGTACCGGGAGCGAACGACGGCTCGACCTGCCGGCCGGCGGCAACGAGGTAGTTGAGAAGGCTGACCCAGTTCCGGTCCTCTTCGTCGAGCCGGTACCAGAGCGTCCGGAGGCGAGAGCGCCGGGAGAAGTCCGAGAGGAGCGTCGTCTTGCCGTAGCCCGCCTCGGCCGTCACGAACACGACCCGGTGGTGGATCTTGAGAGCGAGCCAGTCGAGCAGTCGATCCCGCCGCAGCGTCGCCTCGCGGAGCGGCGGACGCCGGACCTTTGCCTCCTGGATCGGGAACTCGGTCACGTCCGGTGCGCTTCCGGCGATGCGGATCGACGCGGCCAGTGGCCGGCCGGGACCGACCGCCACCAGCCCCTGCTCCCGGGATCCGGACCCGCGCTCCATCAAGGGATACTCCGGTCGGGCGGACGCGCGGGAGCTGCTCGCGCGACCGTCACGGGATGACGGTTCGGACATGAATCGAGGTTCGGACACGGCCATGGCGCGGATGGTGCCCCGGGGCCCTCACCTGCCGATTAGCTGCGACGGCCTGGGCGTGGACCCCCGGCGTGACCCCAGCGTCCGCAGTTGACCGGCCGCCCGGTTCATGCCTCGTACTCGAACCCGATCTTCAGCTGGACCTGGTATTCGACGATCTCGCCGTTCTCGACGATCGCGGTCGACTTCACGACCTCGACGGTCCTGATGTTGCGGACCGTGCGCGAGGCGGTGGCGACCGCCTGGCGGGCGGCGTCGCTCCAGGAGCGCGGGCTCGTGCCGACCATCTCGCGGATGATGATGACGCCCATCGA
>JAJYXX010000046.1:7906-10641 GCA_021801545.1 Chloroflexota bacterium
AGCGTCGGACCGGACGATCGATCTAGGCGGGAGCCGAGCTCGACAGCGTGCCCGCCCGGACCTTGTCGAAGCAGGAGCTGCAGTAGACGGGCCGATCGGTTCGCGGCGCAAAGGGGACCATCGCCTGTCCTCCGCAGGCGCCGCAGACGGCGGCGTGGAACTCGCGGGGTCCGCCGACGGTCCGGGCACGCTTGGCCGTGGCCCGGCACGTTGGACACCGTTGCGGGTCGTTCTGGAGACCCTTGCTGGCAAAGAACGCCTGCTCACCGGCCGAGAAGATGAACTCCTCGGCGCAGTCGCGGCAGGTCAGTGTGCGGTCCTGGTACACCCTCTCCTTGCTCCTCTGTCGCACGGGTCGACGGATGATCCAGGGTCCCGAACCCCCCTCGGGGACTCTAGGGAGCGAAGAATACGCGGCGCGTCAAGGTCCGAACAGGCCCCGGATTCGGATCGATTTCGGCTGGTCATGCGCCAAAATCACCCGGGGCCCAGGCGCGCCCAGGTCCGGGTGGGTCGTCTCAGCCCGGCAGGTCGGCGTAGCGCTCACCGGCGTACGAGAGGAACCGGGTCTGGCTCTTCTTGAACCAGAGCTTCACTTCGCCGGTCGGGCCGTTGCGGTGCTTGGCGAGCTTGAGGTTGACGACCTCGCCGTCCGCCTCGCCATCGTCGGACCCGCGCTCCTTCTCGCGCCAGAGGAAGAGGACGAGGTCGGCGTCCTGCTCGATCGCCCCCGACTCACGCAGGTCGGACAGGCGAGGCTCCTTGGACTCGCGCATCTCGGGCTGGCGTGACAGCTGCGAGAGCGCGATGACCGGCACGCTCAGCTCGCGGGCGAGCGCCTTGAGACCACGCGAGATCTCGGACACCTCCTGGACCCGGTTGGCGTCCCGGCTCGTCGACGTCGCCTGCATCAGCTGCAGGTAGTCCACGATCACGAGATCGAGCCCGGCCTCCGCCTGGAGTCGGCGGGCCTTCGTCCGGAGCTCCATCGTGGAGATGTTCGGCGTGTCGTCGATGTAGAGCGACGCCTCCGAGAGCGCGTTCATCGCCGGCGCGATCCGGGTGAAGTCCATCTCCTCGAGGAACCCGCTGCGGAGTCGCTGGGAGTCGATGTTGGCCACGCTCGAGAGGAGGCGCAGGACGAGCTGCTCCTTGCTCATCTCGAGGCTGAAGATGCCGACGTTGCGCCGGTCGCGGACGGCCGCGTGCTCCGCGACGTTGAGCGCGAGGCTCGTCTTGCCGACGCTGGGGCGGGCGGCGAGGACGATCAGGTCGCTCTTCTGGAGGCCGGTCGTCAGGGCGTCGAGGTCCGTGAACCCAGTCCGCACGCCGCTGATCTCGCCGCGGTGGGCGTGCAGGTAGTCGAGCCGGTCGTACGCTGCGTGGAGCAGCTCGCGCAGCTGCGTGAAGCCGGCGTCGATCCGTCGCTGGCTGACCGCAAACAGCTCGCCCTCGGCCCGATCGATCGCCTCCTGGATCTCCGCCGGGTCCTCGTAGCCGATCCCGGCAATCCGCCCGGCGGCCGCGATCAGGTTGCGCAGCACCGCCTTGCGCTCGACGATCCGGGCGTACTGGACGGCATGGACCGCGGTGGGCGTCTGGTTGCTCAGGCTCGAGAGATACGAGCGGCCGCCGATCTGCTCGAGCTGGTCGCTCCGCTCGAGGACCTCGGCGACCGTCACGATGTCGATCGGCTCGCGCCGCTCGAAGAGCTCGAGCATCGCCGCGTAGATCAGGCCGTGGGCCTGGCGGTAGAAGTCGTCGGGGCGCAGGAACTCGGCGACCTCGACGATCGCGTCACGGTCGATGAGGACTGAGCCGAGCACGGACTGCTCGGCCTCGAGGCTCTGGGGCGGCAGGCGGTCGATCACGCTGGGCGGACTCCGGCAGGTCGGTTCAGGTGCTCGCGCATCATCGCGGGGCTGGCGGGTTCACGAAACCGGGTTATCGACGAGGTTGTCCACGAGCCGCTTCAGGTGCCCCTGACGCGTGGAGATGTGGCAGCGGGCCGTGGAAAGCCTGTGGACGGCGACCCTCAGTCCAGCTTGCGGATCACCCCGATGAGCTTGCCCTGGATCCGGACATCGGGGTAGTACTGGGGTGGGTAGTTCGGGTTCGCCGGCTGGAGCCGGATGCGGCCCTGCTCCTTGAAGAAGCGTTTGAGCGTGACCGCGTTCTCCTCCACCTGGGCGACGACGATGTCCCCGTTGCGGGCCGTGGACTGGGGGCGGATCAGGACGTAGTCCCCGTCCTCGATGTGGGCCTCGATCATCGAATCCCCGCGGACCTTTAGGACGTATGCGTCGCCGGTGGGGGCGAGGATGTCCGGGACGGCGAGCGTCTCCGAGGCGTCCTGGTACGCCTCGATCGGGCCGCCGGCGGCGATCTCGCCGATCACCGGCAGGACGTGTGCCTCCGCCATGGCCGCCTGGGGCACGAGCTCGCTCGAGAGCCCGAGGCGGAGCGCGGCCGTCGGGGTCAGCCGGATCGCGCGCGACTGGGCCGCGCCGCGCTCGAGATAGCCCTCGCGCTCGAGGATGAGGAGATGGTGGTGGACGGCCGACGTGGAGGCGAGGCCGACCGCCCGCGCGATCTCCCGGACCGACGGCGGATAGCCCCGCGCTCGCAGGGTCGCCGCGATGTAGTCGAGGATCTTCGTCTTGCGCTCGGCGTCGTGCCTGGTCACGGGCGCCTCCTTTCGCGCCCATGATACAGAACGAACGTTCGATGTCAAG
>JAJYXX010000307.1 GCA_021801545.1 Chloroflexota bacterium
GACGAGATCGGCGGCGGCCAGCAATCCGGCCCAGCGCGCCGCGTCGGCCGACCGTCGATCGAGGATCGGGACGCTCTCGAAGCGGATCGTCTGCCCGGTCGCCGCCTCGATCCGGCGGAACGCCTCTTCGGCCATTGCGACCGCGAGGTCCGGCCGTTGCCGGGCGGCGGCCGTCGGAACGACGACGACCCGGATCGCCGCCGGGTCCCGGCCGTCGGCGGGGGCGGGGAGGCAGCTTTGGGCACGTTCCGCCGCGGCCGGACGGGCGGCCGCCAGGAGCGCCCGGAGGAACGGCTCGTCGCCGGGCAGGAACTCGCCGCCGCCGTGGAGACCGAGCGGGCCCATCAGCAGGCCAGCCCGAGGGTTGCCATCATCACGTTCCCGGGCCCGGTCGAGCTCATCGTCCGTTCAGCGGGCGCTCGTCGTCCGGGCCGGCACCCGGCGGGCCGGCATACCCGGCCTCCGGCGCGTCTGGGTCGCGCGCCGGCGTCTCGACGACCTCGGGCGGTGGGGGTAGGCTGCGTGTCGCCGGGCGGCTGACGACCGGCGTCGCGCCGCGCCCGGAGCGTCCGAAGAGGCGCGCCAGCCCGGCTCGAGCGGTGACGAACGGCGCGATGTAGACGACGACGAGGATCGGGATGAGGAACCGCGCTGGCGCCCGAAGCTCGGCGACGATCAGGGCGAGCGCCACGAGCCCGACGTAGTAGAGCGCCAGCGCCCGGGGCGACCAGCCGGCCAGGTACAGGCGCCGGGTGGGGATGAGTGCGAGGAGGGCGATCGCACCGAGCAGAACGAGAAAGGTGAGTGAGAACACGGGTTGATGATACGGCGGGGTCGGTTCCCGGGCACCCGCTCCGGTTCACGGGTCGGCGTTCCTCGCCACCCGGTGCGTCATAGCCGGTTGGTAAATGGGGCGGCCGTGACGGCCAAGGTGTCACGGTCCGGCGTCATGGTGGTGGCCGTGAAGCGAGCGGCCATCATCAACCTGCGCCGACCCCGTGGGCGCCCGCCGCGGGCGATCCCGGACCGGCCGACGTGCCCGGACGGGCATCGGGGCCGGGTCATCCTCTGGGGCCGGCGTCGCTGGACGAGCATGCCGTACCGACGCCAGCGGGCCCGCTGCCTGCCATCGAATGGTGCGCCACACACGTTCTCGCTCGACCGGCGCCAGACGACGCCCGACCACCCGACCGGCGAGCGCTGCCCGGCGTGTGACGTGACGCCGAGTGCGAGCCAGGGCCCGCTCTCGCCGGTCGACTATCTCCACACCGCCAACGAGATGGGCCTCCTGCTCGGGCTCGTGGCGAGAGGCGCCTCGCTGCGTGGCGCCAGCCGGTCCGTCCGACTCGTCGCGGGGCGCGGGGTGAGCGATCCGGGCGGGACGACCTTCGTGAGCCGCGAGTGCGGCCTCGCCGCCCGCTACCTCGACCTGTTCGGCTCGACGATCGAGCGCGAGCTCGGCCCAGACCGCTGGCCCGCGGTCCTCGTCCTCGACGCCAAGCCATTCGGCCTTCGAGCGTACGGGGCGGCCGAGCACGGCGAGACCTGGGGCCCGGCGGAGCGGGCCGGCGTCGCCCTGGTCGCGGCCGGTGCCGACGATTCGGCCCGACCAGCGCTCGCCTGGCAGATCGGCTTCGCCGGCGACGAGACGGCCGCGTCGTGGTCGGACTTCCTCGCCGAGCTGCCGGGCGAGCCGGTCTGGGTCGTGACCGACGGCTCGGAGGCGCTCCGGATCGCGGTCCGGCGACGCTGGCCGAAGGCACACCTGTACGCCTCGAGTACCACCTCGGGCGGGCGCTCCGGAAGGCGGCGACCGCCGACGGGATCTGGCCCGACGATCCGCTCCATGTCAGCCGCTTCGAGCACGCCTTCTGGTCGGAGGCCGATTGGAACGCCCTGGTCGAGCTCGCGCTCGAGGCAAACACGCCGAGCCTCCTGCGCTGGGTCGCCGCGAACGACGCCCTCGTCCGGCGCCAGCTGGCCCTCCGCGCCCGCTTCCGCGGCTATCCCCGCAGCAACGCGGCTGCCGAGCGGGTCGCCGACGCACTCGACGCGCGCTTCCCGCGCCGCCGCCGGTACAGCCTGCGCAACGCGAAGCGCCTCGGCCTCGTGTTCGGGCTCATCCGGGCCGAGCTCGCCGGTCAGGCCGAGCCGACCCGGCTGGCCGCGATCGTCAAGCGCGAGGTCGCCGGATTGCCGGCCCGCTTCAGCGTCGACTGGGCGGCGCTCGCCGATCGGCGTTCGGAGCCGTGCTCGATCGCCAAGCTCCTCATCGCCGCCCGCGACCGCGCCCGGCGCGATGTCGCCGCGTACATGGCGGACGCCAAGACGCGCTCGGTCCTGCGCCTCCTGGAGGCGGAGAACGTCGCCCGGGCGACGGCCGGCCTCGCGCCGCTCGTGGCCGCCGTCCGGCCCGGCCGCCGGACGCTCTCGGTCGACGTGCGCGGCCTCCGGCTCACCGACTTCCCGTCGCTGCTCCGCGACTGGGACCGTGATGCCAACGCCGGCCTCGATCCGGCGACCCTGCCGGCCGGCTCGAACGTCGTCGCTCAGTGGCGCTGTCGGCGCTGCGACCATCGCTGGGCCGCCCCGGTCGGCCAGCGCACGAAGCGGCTGACCCGCTGTCAGCGCTGCCATTCGGAGCGGGCCGATGGGCGGAACTCGCTCGCCGCGGTCCACCCCGGGCTCGTGGCCGAGTGGGACACCGAGGCCAACCGTCCGCTCCGCCCCGAACGGATCAAGGCGACGTACGACAAGGCGGTCTGGTGGCGGTGCGCGAATGATCCGACCCATCCGCCGTACCGGATGGCACCGGTGACCCGGGGCCGGCGAGCCGTCGGCTGCCCGCTCCATCAGACACCACGTCAGCGTCCCGGGCGCGAGGCCGCGCAGGCCGCCTGATCCCCGCGAGCCGCCGAGTCACGCCGCGCAGACGCCGCAGACGGATCCACGCCGCGCTCAGCTACCCGGGCCGCGTTCAGCTACTCGGCGTGACCCCGGTGCACCTGCCCGTTCCGCCACCGGCCCGTCTCCGCTCCAATCCACGACGTACCGATCACTGTCACGGCCGCCCCCGTTTACCAACCGGCTATGGCGCACCGGCTCGCCACGGGCCCTTGACAGCCGGCGTTCCTCGCCAATGCGCTGCTGGGGAGCACTACGCGGGGGATCAGCCGAGCGGGGTCGGCCGACAGACGTCCGGCGGTCTCGAATCGGCCGCCCGAGGTTCGATGACGCACGGCCCACGCACATTGGCGAGGATTGGCGGCCGACCAGCCCGGAATCGAGCCCGTTCGGGCTCCGGAGGCCTGGGATCCGGTCACGTCGGGGTGGATAGCGTTCGTGGGGCGCGCATTGACGAGGATTGTCGCTGCCGCCGGCGCCCGGTGCGCCCTTGACAGCCCGGCGCGCCCCGACCCAGGCCCCGGCTCCGTCGGAATCGAGGTGGAACGAGTCCACCGAACGAGTTCACCGAACGAGTCCACCGAACGAGTCCACAGATTTGACGCTGGGCGGTCCTGGCGCCTATCATGATCAGTCGCGGGGTGGAGCAGCGGCAGCTCGTCGGGCTCATAACCCGAAGGTCGGCGGTTCGAATCCGCCCCCCGCAACCAACCGCAGTCAACAACGGTGCCGCATCGCGGTGCCGTTCTTGTTTCCCGGCTACTCCCAGCGGAACGTGCGGGCGGCGACCGCGGACGCGCCGAGCCCCCAGGCGGCGAGGAGCGCAAGCGGCCCGACCGGATCGCCCGGCTGGCTCCCGAGGCCGATCCTGAGCGCATCCGAGAGCCCGCTCGCGGGCAGGATCCGGGCCGGCGCCTCGAGCGGGGCCGGCAGGTGGTCGATCGGCAGGACGACCCCGCCGAGGAACAGCAGGACGAGGAAGAGGGCGTTCGCGCCGGCGAGCGTCGCCTCGGCCCGGAGGGCCCCGGCCATCGCCAGGCCGATCCCCGCGAAGGCGAGCGTGCCGAGCAGGAGCGCGGCGGCGGCGACGCCGAGGTTGGCCTCCGGCCCGAGCTGCCAGCCAAAGCCGATCACGGCGATCGTGACGAGCAGCGTCACCTGGAGCGCCTCGACGACGAGGACGGCGAGCATCTTCGCGGCGACAAGCCCGGCCCGCGGCAGCGGCGAGCCGCCGAGCCGCTTCAGGACGCCGTAGGAGCGCTCATACGCGGTGGCGATGCCGAGGTTGACGAGACTGGTCGAGATCACCGCCAGGGCGAGGACACCGGGCAGGAGGAAGTCGACCGGGCGATCGGTGCCCACGGTGAGGACCCTGACCGAGGCGAAGAAGATGAGCATGACGACCGGGATGACGAGCGTCACGAGCAGGTTCTCGCCGCGCCGGGCGGTCAGGCGCAGCTCCATCGCGGTCTGGGCGAGCGTGGCCCGCCAGGGAGGGGCCGCGCGTGACGATCGTACGGGTGGGCGGGATGGCGTGCTTACCGGCCGCGAACTCGCGCGGGACGGCGCGCTCACGCGGGACGGCGCGCTCACGCGATCGCCTCGTTCCCGTCCGTGTTCTCGGCGCTCTCGCCGGTCAGCTCGAGATAGCGCTCCTCGAGCGTGCCGCCCTCGGTCCGGATCTCGACGAGGAGCCGGTTGCGGGACGCACACCACGCGGTGAGCCGGGCAATCGTCGCCGGATCGGGCGTCAGGCCGCTGATCCGATAGGCGCCTGGACGCTCGCCGTCGTGGATCGTCACCGTCGAGCCGGCGTTGCGCGCACCGCTGTCCGGTGCGACTGGTGCGCCCGGTGCGACTGGTGCGCCCGGTGCGACTGGTGCGCCCGGCGCGCCATCGGCAGCGAGCGCAGCGGCGAGGCTGGCGCACTCCTCGTCCCCGAGCGGCGTGGTGACCCGGAACCGAATCACCGACAGCCCGCCGGCGGTCAGCTCGGCCGGTGACCCGAAGGCGACGAGCCGCCCGCGGTCGATGATCGCGATCCGGTCGGCGAGGCGCTCGACGTCGGCGAGCTCGTGAGTCGTCAGGACGATCGTGACGCCGGCCGCACGCAGGTCCGCGATCAGCGATCTCGTCGCCGCCTTGGCGGCAGGGTCCATCCCGGCTGTCGGCTCGTCGAGGATGACGAGCTCGGGTCGCCCGACGAGAGCGAGCGCCAGCCCGAGACGTTGCTTCTGGCCGCCGGAAAGGACCTTGAAGCGGGTCCTCGCCACATCGGTCAGCCCGACGAGCGAGAGGAGCTCGTCCGGGTCGCGTGGGTCCTCGTAGAAGCGCGCGAAGAGGGCGAGAATCTCGCGCGGTCGTGCCTGCGGGTAGATGCCGCCGCCCTGGAGCATCAGCCCGATCCGGGCCCGGAGCGCGGCGGCGTCGCGTCGCGGATCGAGCCCGAGGACCCGCACCTCGCCCTCGTCAGCGCGCCGGTAGCCCTCGAGAATCTCGACCGTCGTCGTCTTGCCCGCCCCGTTTGGCCCGAGGAGCGCGAACAGCTCGCCGCGGGCGACCTCGAGGTCGAGGTGGTCGACGACCGGGCGGCCGTCGTAGCGCTTGACGAGGCCCCGGACGGAGATCGCCGCGCCCGTGCCGCCTGCCGCCTCAGTCGCGTTGGCGCCGCCCGCTGCGACCCTGCCGGCGCCGGCGCCGCCTGCCGTCCCCGTGCCGGCGCTCACTTCAGGATCGAGGCGAGGATCCGCTCGAGCTCGGCCCGATCGCGCACCTCGCCGATCTGGCGCTGACGGACGACCCCGGCGCGGTCGACGAAGTAGGTCTGCGGCGGGGCGACGACGCGATAGGCCGTGGCGGCCGCGCCGTCCGGGTCGGTGATCGTCGGCCAGGTCGCCCCCTCCGAGGCGACGAACGCCGCGGCGGCGCTCGGTTCGTCCTTGAACAGGACGCCGAGGATCGTGAGGCCGTCCACCTCGTGCGCGGCGAGCGCCTCCTTGAAGAGCGGGAACTCGTCCTTGCATGGTCC
This sequence comes from Chloroflexota bacterium, assembly GCA_021801545.1. Taxonomy (GTDB): domain Bacteria; phylum Chloroflexota; class Limnocylindria; order Limnocylindrales; family CSP1-4; genus JAKAHU01. Next base: position 5,933 of record JAJYXX010000307.1, read on the forward strand.
GCACCACGAGGCCCAGAAGTTGAGGATGACCGGCCGGCCGCGGTAGTCGGCGAGGCTGACCGGAGAGCCGTCGAGCGCCGTCCCCGAGAGGACCGGCGCGGGCTCGCCGAGGCGGACGCCGCCAACCGCGTCCGCCCCGGGAGTTCGCCCGAGCCGGGCGACGACGAGGACGACCGCCGTCGTCGCGACGGCGAGGCCGAGGGCGAGCAGGATGAGGCGTCGGGAGCGAGGCGTGGGGACCGCCTTTGGCTATTTCGCGATCAGTGTGCCCGTCATGTTCGGGTGGACACTGCAGACGAAGCCGTAGGTGCCCGCCTCGAGGGCGGGCACCTGGTAGACACGGGTCGCGACGCCGTTGAAGATCTCGCCCTTCCAGACCTCGGGCCCGGTCGGCGTGTCGCGATGGATGGCGACGTTGTGAGGCACACCGGCATCCTTGTTGATGAACGCGATCGTGAATGGCTTGCCGGCCGGCACCGAGATCTCGCTGACATCGTAGGCGATGTTCTGGGCAACGATCGTCACGTCGGCGGCCGGGATCGGCGATTCTGCGCCGGGCGAGCCCCCGGGCGCAGGTGAGCCCCCGGGCGCAGGTGAGCCGGCCGGCGCGCCAGCACCGCCCTCGCCGCTCGTCGGCGGGATCACCCCGACCGTGAACGAGACTCCCACGACGAGCAAGACGACGAACGTCACGAGGGTGCCCGTCGGGTACCGGGGTGCCGGCTGGGCGGGCAGGTGGCCGGTCTCGTCCGCCTCCTCGGTGGCGCGGTACTCGGCCCCCGCGTCGCGCAGCCAGCCGACGAGGGACACGAAGAGCATGATCGCCCCGGCCACGAGGAGCGCCGGGCCGAAGACGAGCCCGAGGAACAGGACAGCCGCCGCGATCGAGACGAGGAGCGGGCGGAAGGACGGGCCGGGCACGTGGACGCCGGGCGGAGGTCCGCTGGGGACCAGGGCGGGGAGCGTCTCGACGTGCTCGATCGCGTCGTAGTCGCGCATCGCCTCGCGCAGCCAGTAGAGGAGCGTCAGTGTCAGCGCGGTCAGCCCGAGCAGGAAGGCGATCTCGCCGTGGGGGTAGTGGGCGAGGGCGATGACGAGCCCGGCGAAGAAGACGAACGCGCCGAGGGCGGCGAAGAGCGGGGCGAACGAGGGCCTGGGCATGTGGACCGCCGCCGGCGGGGTCGGGGCCGCCCGGCGTGGGCCACGGCGGGTTGGCCCGGCAGCCGCGTAGCGGACCACGAGCCAGGCGAGGAAAACGACGACGAGCGCCGCGAGGGCGACCGGGATGAGCGCGACGAGGGCGCCCCAGTCGGGAATGACGAGCTTCGAGCTGACGTCGATGATCCCGTTCCAGGCGTCCTGGATCGCCTTCCAGACAGCGTCCATCAGGCCTTCGATCGTCCGCTGCTGGCGCCGGCCGTGCTCACCGCCGGGCTACGACTCGCGCGGCGAGCCGGCGAGCAGGACGTAGGACATCACGCCCATCCCGATCGCCAGTGCGCCGAGAGTTGTCGTCCCCACCGGGTCGCGGCTGACCAGCCCGTAGGCCACGGCGATCAGGGCGAAGAGGGCGCTGATCGCGAGCGCGTAGCGTGGGTTCATGCAGCGACCGGCTAGCGCCCGGGGAGGAGATAGAGGGTCGAGAAGAGGGCGACCCAGACGACATCGACGAAGTGCCAGTAGAGCGATGTCGCCTCGACGGCGTCGTGATGGCGGGCCGAGAACTGGCCGGCCATGCCACGGTAGAGGATGACGCCGAGCATGATCACCCCGCCCAGGACGTGGGCGCCGTGGAAGCCGGTCAGGGTGTAGTACGTCGTGCCGAACGTGCCGGCGTCGAGACGGACCCCCTCGCTGTAGAGGATCAGGTAGTCCATCGCCTGCATGACGAGGAACGTGACGCCCAGGACGAGGGTGACTGCGATCGCCCGGTTCAGCCCGGTCCGGTCGCCGCGGCGGATCGCCCAGACGCCGAGCTGGACGGTGAACGAGCTCGAGATCAGGAGGACGGTCGCCGGGCCGACGAGAGGCAGGATGTGGAGCTTGTCCTGGAACTCGAGCGGTGGCCAGGCCGGCGCGGCGGCGCGCACGTTGAAGTAGGCGGCGAACAGGCCCGCGAAGAACATGATCTCCGAGGTGATGAAGAGCAGCATCCCGAGAATCGGGTTGCTGATCCCTCCTCGGGCCTCGCCTGCCTCGTGAGCAGCGGTCGTGAGTGCGGTCGTCCGGGAAGTCACCGTCGTCGTCCTCAAGCTCAGTGGCCGGTGCCGGCGGGGGTGGCGTGGCGCTGGTCGAAGAGCGGCCGTTCGCTCCGGATCTCGGGCAGGTGATCGAAGTTGTACGGCGGCGGGGGCGACGAGGTCGCCCATTCGAGGGTGTTTGCCTGCCAGGGGTCGTCACCGGCCGGCTCGCCGCTGCGGAGGGTGATGAAGACGTTCCAGAGGAACGGCAGGACCGAGACGGCGATCAGGAAGCTGCCGATCGTGGCCGCCAGGTTCAGGTCGTTCCAGCCGGCGGTCGAGCTGTAATCGGCGATCCGGCGGGGCATGCCGGAGATGCCGAGCACGTGCATCGGGAAGAACGTCAGGTTGAAGCCGATGAACATGATGACGAACTGGACCTTGCCGAGCGTCTCGTTCAGCCGGCGACCGAACATCTTCGGGAACCAGTAGTAGATCCCGGCGAAGACGCCGAAGACCGACCCGCCGAAGAGCACGTAGTGGATGTGGGCGACGACCCAGTACGTGTCGTGGAGAGCGAAATCGACCGGGACCGAGGCGCTGAACGCGCCGTTGATCCCGCCGATCAGGAACATCGAGAGGAACCCGAGGGCGTAGATGAGCGGCGTCGAGAACGTCAGCTGGCCGCGCCACAGCGTGGCGATCCAGTTGAACATCTTCACCCCGGTCGGGACGGCGATCAGGAACGTCATCAGGCTGAAGAACGGCAGGTAGACCGAGCCGGTCGTGAACATGTGGTGGGCCCACACGCTGAAGCCGAGGGCGCCGATGCCCGACGTCGCGAAGATGAACGCCTTGTAGCCGAAGAGCGGTTTGCGGCTGAAGACCGGCAGCACCTCGCTGATGATCCCCATCGCGGGCAGGATCATGATGTACACAGCCGGGTGCGAGTAGAACCAAAAGACGTTCTGCCAGAGGATCGCGTTGCCGCCGGTCGCCGGATCGAAGAAATGACCGCCGTAGTTGCGGTCGATGAAGAGCATGATCAGGCCGCTCGTCAGGACCGGTGTCGCCATGAGGACGAGAACGCTCGTGACGAGCACCGTCCAGACGAGGATCGGGAGCCGGAACATCGTCATCCCGGGCGCCCGCATCTTGAAGATCGTGACCAGGAAGTTCACCGCCCCGAGGATTGAGCTCGTGCCGACCAGGGTGACGGCGAGGATCCAGAGGTCCGTGCCCATCCCGGAGTACTTCTCCTGGGCGAGCGGTGAGTACGACGTCCAGCCGGCCGCGGCGGTGCCCCCGGTGACGAGGAAGCCGCTGGACATCAGGATGCCCGCCAGGGGCAGCATCCAGAAGCTGAGCGCATTGATCCGGGGGAACGCCATGTCCGGCGCCCCGATCATCAGCGGCACGACGTAGTTACCGAAGCCGGCCAGGATCGGGATGATGAACAGGAAGAGCATCAGCGAGGCGTGCATCGTGAAGAGCTGGTTGTAGGTCTCTTCCTTGAAGAACTGGATCCCCGGCTGGGCCAGCTCCGCGCGCACGGCGAGGGCGAGGAGCCCCCCGATCAGGAAGAAGGTGAACGAGTTGACCAGGTACATGATCCCGATCTTCTTGTGATCGGTCGTCGTCAGCCACTCGTACAGGCCGGTCCGGTACGTCGTGGCAGCGGGCGTCAGCGCGGTGGTCGCCATCGTGCTCCTTACTGGACCGTGAACGTGCCGGTCATGTTCGGGTGGACCTTGCACGAGAAGAGGTAGGTACCTGGCTTCAGGGCTGGTACCGGGTAGAGCCGGCTGTCAACGCCGTTGAAGATCTCGCCGTCGAAGAGGGCCGGATCGCTGATCGAGGTCCCGTCATGGATGACGACGTTGTGCGGGATGCCGGGGTCGTTGTTCTGGAATTTGATCGTGAACGGGGTGTTCGCCGGGGCACTGAGCGAGGTCTGGTCGAAGGCGATGTTCGACGCCGAGACCTCGACCATCAGCTGGCTCGTCGGCGCGCTCGGAGCCGGGCTGGCCCCGCCGGGCGAGGCGCTGGCCGCCGGGGCCGGGGTCGCCTTCTCGGCCGCGATCTGGGCCTGGAGCCAGGCATCGAAGTCGGCCGGCGCGAGCGCATGGACCGTGAAGCGCATCGCGCCGTGGTAGGTACCGCACAGCTCCGCGCACTGGCCGTTGAACGTCTGACCGGCGTCCGAGGCCTCGACCTTGAAGTCGAAGACGTTCTCCTTGCCCGGCACGACGTCGCGCTTGAAGAGGAACTGCGGCACGTAGAAGGCGTGGATGACGTCGGGGCTGCGGAGCGAGAGGCGGACGGTCTCACCGGCCGGGACGTACATCTCGGGCGCGATCTGCGTGTAGAGCACCTGGCCGCCATCGGGCGAGAGGTATTCGAACGTCCACTGGAAGCGGGCCGCGACCGCCCGGATCTGGA
>JAJYXX010000365.1 GCA_021801545.1 Chloroflexota bacterium
GCTGCTCGGCGAATCCGATCGCCCGGTCGCGGGCGTGATCGCGGCCCAGCCGAACTTCCTCGGCCTGCTCGAGCCGATGGCCGAGATCGGCCGCCTGGCCCACGCCGCCGGCGCGCTCTTCGTCGCCGTCGTCGAGCCGGTCTCGCTGGCGGTCCTCGAGCCGCCCGGCGCCTACGGCGCCGACATCGCGGCCGGCGAGGGCCAGCCGCTCGGGATCCCCCTCGGCTACGGCGGGCCGTACCTCGGCCTCCTGGCGACAACCGAGGCGCTCGTCCGCCAGATTCCCGGCCGCCTGATCGGGATGACGACCGACCTCGACGGCAAGCGTGCGTTCGTCATGACGCTCCGCGCCCGCGAGCAGGACATCCGGCGTGAGAAGGCCGCCAGCAACATCTGCACGAACCAGGCCCTGCTCGCCCTCGCCGCGAGCGTTTACCTCGCCGCGATCGGCCCGCACGGCCTGCGCGACGTGGCAGCGCTCGGGGCGGCACGGGCGGCGGAGCTCGAGGCGGCGCTCGCCGCCGTCGGTGCCCCCCGGATGCACGCCGGGCCGTACCTCAACGAGTTCGTCGTCCGGGTGCCGGACGCGGCGGCCGTCCATCGACGGCTGCTCGGTCACGGGGTTCTCGCCGGGCTCCCGCTCGCCGAGGCGGAGCCGGGCGACGCCTCGCTCGCCGACGGGCTGCTCGTCTGCGCGACCGAGGTGACGACGAGCGAGGAGGTCGGCCTCTTCGCCTGGGCGCTCGGCGAGGAGCTCGGCAGGGGTGCCGGCGCGGACGCCGGCACTGGCGCCGGCGTCGGGGAACCGGTCGGCGCGGCTGCCGGAGGTGTCCGATGAGCGTCGTCGGTGAACGGCTCCAGCCCACAATCTTCGAACGCTCGCGTCCCGGCCGCGGCGACGGCAAGATCCCGCATCCGCCGAAGGACGCCCTGGCACGGATCCCGGCCGGCCAGCGCCGGTCGCGGCCGGCGGCCCTGCCCGAGCTGAACGAGCCCGAGGTCGTGCGCCACTACGTCAACCTCGGTCAGCTCAACTACGCGGTCGACAGCGGGTTCTATCCGCTCGGCTCGTGCACGATGAAATGGAACCCGAAGCTCAACGAATGGGCGGCCCGCCTGCCCGGGTTCGCCAACCTCCACCCGCTCGCCCCTGACGAGGTCGCCCAGGGTACGCTCCAGCTGCTCTGGGAGCTCCAGGAAGCGCTGGCCGAGATCGGCGGCATGCGGGCAGTCACCCTCCAGCCGGCGGCGGGTGCCCAGGGTGAGCTGACCGGCATCCTCATGGTGCGCGCCTACCATCGCAGCCGCGGCGATCTCGAGCGATCCGAGGTGCTCGTGCCCGACTCGTCGCACGGCACGAACCCGGCCACCGCCTCGATGGCCGGCTTCCGAACGGTCACCGTCCCGTCGGCCGCCGACGGAGGCGTCGATCTCGACGCGTTCCGCGCGGCGCTCGGGCCCCGAACGGCCGCGGTCATGATCACGAACCCCTCGACCCTCGGCCTCTTCGAGCGTCGGATCGGGGAGCTGCTCGCGGACATCCATGCGGTTGGCGCCCTGGCCTACATGGACGGCGCGAACCTGAACGCGATCATGGGCCGCTTCAAGCCCGGCGAGGCGGGCTTCGATGTCATGCACTTCAACGTGCACAAGACGTTCAGCACGCCGCACGGCGGCGGCGGCCCCGGCGCCGGACCGGTCGGGGTGGGGGAGACGCTCCTGCCGTTCCTGCCGGGCCCGCGCGTCCTGCGCGAGCCCGATGGCCGGCTGCGGCTCGAGCGCCCCGGCGAGCGCCCGACGAGCATCGGGCGGATGCGCAGCTTCGTCGGCAACAGCGGCGTCCTCGTCCGCGCCTACGCCTACATCCGCGCCCACGGCGCGTCCGGGCTGCGCGAGGTGAGCGACGACGCGGTCCTGGCCGCGAACTACCTGAAGCACCGGCTGGCCGGGACGTACGACATCCCGTACGACCGGTCGTGCAAGCACGAGTTCGTGGCGGCGGCCCAGACGATCAAGAAGGAGACGGGGATCCGGACGCTCGACGTCGCGAAGCGGCTGATCGACTACGGCTTCCATCCGCCGACGATCTACTTCCCGCTGATCGTCGAGGAGGCGATGCTGATCGAGCCAACCGAGACCGAGTCGCTCGAGACGCTCGACGCGTTCGCCGACGCGCTGATCGCGATCGCCGCCGAGGCGCACGCGACCCCCGAGCTCGTCCACGACGCCCCGCACACGGCGCCCGTCCGCCGGCTCGACGAGGCGGCCGCCGCCCGCCAGCCGAACCTTCGCTGGCGTCCCATGACCGGAGCGGAGACGCCGTGCCCTGACTGAGGGGAGCACGCTGATGCAGGTGGCGCAGGTCTGTGCGCCGACGCCGACGCGGGGAGCTGGCGACGAGGCCGGCCGTCTCCGGTTGAACCTTTCGCCGGCCGCGGGCGTATTGTGTTGATGAAGCGCGCAGCCTGCGTCTCCGGCGAAAGGAGTGCGACGGCCATCGACATGGCGTCGGCGGCGACTGAGGGTCAGTGTTTTGACGCGGAGCTCATCCGCCGCCTTCAGGCGGACGAGCTCGATGCGTTCGAGCAGTTCTTCGAGCGCTATCGAACGCTCATCTATCGGACCGCGTACGGGTTGACCGGTGACCATGGCGCGGCCGAGGAGATCCTCCAGGATACGTTCGTGCGCGCCTACCGCCACCGGGCGAGCCTGCGGCCGGACGTCTCGCCGGTGCCCTGGCTCCATCGCGTCGCGCTCAACCTGTGCTACTCGCGACTCGGGCGCCGGCGTCTCCAGGCCGGCCCGATCGGGGCGGCGGAGGTGGCGACGCTGCGCGACGGCTCGGTCGAGCCGGCCGAATGGGCCGAGCGCGAGGAGCTGCGCCGGGCGGTTCGGGACGGGATCGCGGCCCTGCCGCACAAGCACCAGAGCGTCGTCGTTCTCTACTATCTCCACGGCCTGTCGCTCCAGGAGACGTCGGCGGTCCTGGGCATCCGTCTCGGCACGGTGAAGTCGCGGCTCCACTATGCGCTCGAGACCTTGCGACTCCGTCTCGCGCCGTCAGGGCAGCCGACCGAGACCCTCCGGCCGATCCGCGCGGCGGAGGTCGGGGTGAAAGTGAGGGCGGGAACGCGATGATCGGCCGCCGGCGTCCGGCGTGCGCCCGGCATCGGGCGGTCCTCCTCGACCTCGTCGACCGTCAGGAGCCGAGTCCGGCCACGGACGATGCGCTTGCCCACCTCGATCGCTGTCGCGCCTGCGAGGCCGAGCTCGTCGAGGTCAGCCTGACGAGCCTGGCGCTCCGCCGACTGTGGGTCGATGCGCGCGCCGTCCAGCCGCCCGAGCAGGCGTGGCCGGCGGTGCGGAACCGGCTCGGACGCCCGGCCGCGCCTGCCTGGCGCACCCGGGTCCCGATGGCCGGGCTCGTCGTCGGCGCCGCCCTCGTCGCGCTCGTCCTCGGGCCGTCGCTGGCCTGGACGTGGCCGGTTACGACGTTCGAGGAGGTGGGGACCAACCCGGTCCTGCTCGTCCAGCGAGCGCGCGAGCGCAGGGCGGCAGATCGGCTGGCCGAGATCCGGTTCATCATGGCCCAGCGTGCCGGTCCACCGGGCAGCTCGCCGTCCGACCTGCGGGGCGTCGCCCCGCGGCCGGACCCGGACCGCGCCCGCGACACGAGCCAGCCGGCGACGGCACCCGACCCGGCCCCGCCCGTGATCCGGGCGGAGTGAGACAGGCTTGGCCGGTGACACCCGGCTGCGAAGGAGGTGGAGGGCGACAACGAGGTGTGCGCCGGGCGGGTTGACACCGCCGGTCCGGCGTCCGCATAGTACCGGCAACGCAGCGGCCATCGTTTCTGTACGTTCGAGCACGTTCTTCCCCGACCTTCCCTTGCCGGAGGGCGGCGTCCGGACCTGAAGCTCCAGCCGTCGGCGGGGAGCGCGCGTGAACGCCAGGTGGCGGGCTGTGGAGTGGGAGTAGCGGGTCTACGACCCCCAGTGGAGGACCATTGATGAGGAAGCGGCTATTTGGGCTGCTCGCGAGCACGGCGATCGTGTTCGCGGCCTGCCAGGGTGCAGCGAGCCCGTCACCATCGGTCTCTGAGTCGGCACCACCACCGTCCGAGAGCGCAGCGCCATCGCCGTCGGCCGCCGAGGTCGTCGACCTGTTCACCTCGACCTATCCGACCCGCCGCGTGCAGGGCGTGAAGGGCGGCACGGTGATCATCGGTGACTGGCAGGAAGCCAACCTCTGGAACCCGTACTACCAGGGCCAGGTCATCGAAGCGAACGTGACGAGCGCGGTCTTCCGCGGCTTCATCACCACGACCGACGACTTCCGGTACGCGACCGACCTGGCGGCCGATCCGGCCCCGACCGTCGCCAACGGCGGCGTCAAGGTGCCCGGCGACGGTGGTGACGCGATGACCGTCACCTGGACGATGCGCGACGGCCAGGTCTGGTCGGACGGCAAGCCGATCACCTGCGACGACGTCGTCGCCACCTGGAAGTGGGTGATGGACAAGGACAACACCGGCCTCTACGGCGGCACGACCGGCTGGGAGGACATCACCGCGATCGACTGCCCGTCGCCGACGAGCGTCGTCGTCCACTTCAAGAACGTCTACTTCGACTACCTCCCCCTCTTCAGCTGGGTGCTGCCGAAGCACTACATCGAGACGATTCCGGTCAAGGACCAGGTGGCCGGCAAGGGCTGGTCGAACGCCGACATGCCCAAGGTCCCGGTCTCCGGTCCGTTCAAGTACGGCTCGATCACCCCGGGCCAGGAGCTCCGGCTCGTCCGGAACGACCTGTACAAGAACCCGATCACCGGTGAGCCGGCCTACCTCGACAGCGTCGTCTTCAAGTGGTACGGCGACGCCGACGCGATGATCGCCGGCTACCGGGCCGGCGAGATCGACCAGGCCGGCGACCTGACCGATGGCGACCTGCCCAAGGTCAAGGATCTCGGTGACCAGGTGAAGGCCCAGCCGGCGCTCCTCTACGAGTTCTTGCGCCCGAACTGGGGCAGCCCGACGATGAAGGACCCGGCGATGCGCCAGGCCCTCGCCCTCGCGGTCAACAAGGACGAGATCAACACCCGGATCCTGGCCGGTAATGCGGAGATCGCCTGGACGAACGTCTCGCCCTTCGCCTGGTACTACGTCGAGCCGACGAAGACCGCCTTCGACCTCGAGAAGGCGAAGTCGATCCTCGATGCGGCCGGCTGGAAGCCGGGCGCCGACGGCGTCCGGGAGAAGGACGGCGTGCGGGCCGACGTCAAGCTCTGTACGACGACCCGTCAGCAACGCCAGGACACCCTGGCCCTCATCTCCGGCTGGCTCAAGGAGATCGGCGTTGCCTCGACGGTCAACGCCGTCTCACCGGCCGACATCTTTGGCTCGTACAATGAGAGCACGGACCAGACCCCGTGCAACCTCTCACGCCACAACTTCGGCGTGGCCGAGCACGCCTTCTCGGTGCCGCTCAGCCCACAGTCGAACTACCCCGTCTACCACTCGGGCCAGGAGGCACCGAAGGGCCAGAACGATGCCCAGATCAACGATCCGGACATCGACCGCGTCCTCGATGAGCTGAAGGGCACCGTCGACTTCGCCAAGGCGAAGGAGCTGATGGCCGAGTTCCAGAAGCTCTACGTCGAGAAGGTCGTCGAGGTACCGCTCTACTTCCGCAAGGACGTCAACCTCGTCAGCACGAAGATCGGCAACTGGACCGGCAACCCGACCTCCACCGGCTACACCTGGAACGTCGGAGACTGGTTCATCAAGCCCTAGCGAGCAACCGCTCGACAGCGTCCCTCGCGTGACCAGAGGGCCCGTGGCGCACCGCCCCGGGCCCTCTGTCATGACCCGGATCCACCGTTGGCCGTATCCTTCCGGCGTCGCGGTCCCGGGACCGCTCTTCCAGCCACGAGGTTAGCGGGACGTGAGCAAGTACATCATCCGCCGGCTCATCCAGGCGATCCCGGTCCTGTTCGGGATCACGATCGTTGTCTACGCGATTCTGCTCGCCGCGCCCGGGGGTCCGACGGCCCGCTTCGCGAACAACCCGAAGTTCACCGAGGCCGACCGCGAGAAGTTCAAGAAGGCGTGGGGCCTCGACCAGCCGATCCCCGTCCAGTACTGCCGCTGGATGGGCATCTGCAACCCGGAGAACGAAGGACTGGCGGTGTTCATCGGCAGCACCGGCTGGCCGGCCTTCCTGCCGACCTCGATCAGCGGCACGACGAACGGCCTTCTCCACGGCGATCTCGGCGTCTCGATCGACACCGGCGAGGCGGTCGCGTCACGGATCGCCCGGGCGGCCCTGCCGACGTTCATCCTGGCCGGCAACGCCCTCGTCATCTGGATCCTCGTCGCGCTCCTGATCGGGGTCTACGCGGCGATCCATCGCTACTCGCTCTTCGACCAGGCGGCGACGGTGTTCGCCTACGTCGGCTACGCGATGCCCACGTTCTGGCTCGGGATCATGCTGATCTTCCTGTTCAGCGGTCCGGGGTTGAACATCCTGCCCGCCGGCGGAATGACCGAGACGCGCCTCTCGCCGCCGTTCGGGAGCGACACCTACTGGCCGTACTTCGCGGCCAACCCGGCGACCGCGATCGTGGACATCGTCAAGCACCTGATCCTGCCGGTCTTCACCCTCGTCGTCGTGAACATCGCCGGTGATTCGCGGTTCATCCGCTCGAGCATGCTCGAGGCGCTCGGCCAGGACTACGTCCGGACGGCGAAGGCGAAGGGGCTGCCGGTCCGGGTCGTGATCTTCAAGCACGCCCTCCGGAACGCGCTCCTGCCGGTCGTGACGAACATCGGCCTCGAGATCCCGTTCCTGTTCACCGGCGCGATCGTGACCGAGACGATCTTCTCGTGGCCCGGGATCGGACGGATGACGATCGAGGCGACGCGCTCGTTCGACTACCCGACGCTGATGGGTCTCCTGCTCATCACGTCGGCGCTCGTCGTCCTCGCCAACCTGATCGCGGACATCACGTACGCGATCGTCGACCCGCGGATCAAGTACTGAGATCGAGCGAACGATGACCCCTGTCCAGCCCGGCTCGGAACCGGACATCGTCGACCTCATCCGCAAGGAGGGCGCGGTCGATTACGAGGTCGGTCTCGAGTCGCTCAACCAGTGGCAGCTCGCCTGGCGTCGCTTCAGGAAGCACCGCCTCGCCCTCGTCGGGCTGGGGATCCTCATCTTCTTCATCGCCGTGGCGATCGTCGGTCCGGTCTTCATGCCCTTCGAGTTCGACGTCATCCCGAGCCCGGACAAGATCGTCTACCAGGGCCGCCCGCCGTCGCTCCAGCATCCCTTCGGCGAAACGGGCGGCCTCCAGCGCGACGTGCTCCTGCTCGTCATCAACGGTGCCCGGACCTCGTTGTTCATCGGCTTCAGCAGCATGTTCATCGGCGTCGTCGTGGGGACGGTCGTTGGCTCGGTCGCGGGCTACTTCGGCGGCCTCGTCGACAACGTCCTGATGCGGATCGTCGATGTCATGCTCAGCCTGCCGCTCCTGTTCGTCATCCTCGTCGCCAGCCGTTTCTTCGGCAACGGGAACGTCGTGCTGATCATCATCATCTTCGGCCTCTTCTCGTGGATGACGATCAGCCGGCTCACCCGCTCGCTCTTCCTCTCGATCCGCGAGCTCGAGTTCGTCCAGGCGGCCAGGGCTGTTGGCCTGAGTGATCGGCGGATCATCTTCCGTCACATCCTGCCCAACGCGATGAGCCCGATCATCGTCTCGGCCAGCCTCCTGATCGCGGCCAACATCATCGCCGAGGCGTTCGTCAGCTTCCTCGGCTTCGGGGTCAACCCGATCTACCCGACCTGGGGCAACATCCTCTCGAACGCGCTGACGTTCATCCCGCTCGGCAACTGGTGGTGGCCGGCCTTCCCGGGTCTGGCGATCATCTTCACCGTCCTGGCAGTCAACTTCATCGGCGATGGCCTGCGGGACGCCCTCGACCCGCGCAGCAAGGAGTAGCCGCTTGTCCGCCTCGATGGCCGCGCCGGGTCTGCTCGCCGACCGGCCGGCGAACGACATCCTCCTCGACGTCCGGGACCTGCGGACCTACTTCCATGTCATGGACGGCACCGTGCGCGCCGTCGACGGGGTCAGCTTCTCGATCCGCCGCGGCCAGACGCTCGGCATCGTCGGTGAGTCCGGCTGTGGCAAGAGCGTCACCGCGCTCTCGATCATGCGCCTGCTCGACATCCCCCCGGCCGAGATCGCCTCGGGCGAGATCATCTTCGAGGGGCGCAACCTGCTGAAGCTCTCCGAGGACGAGATGCGCGAGGTCCGGGGCAACGACATCGCGATGATCTTCCAGGAGCCGATGACGAGCCTGAACCCGGTCTTCACGATCGGCGACCAGATCGCCGAGGCGGTGATGCTCCACCAGGGCCTGAGCCGGAAGGAGGCCTGGAACAAGGCGATCGAGTCGCTCAAGGCGGTCGGGATCAACAACCCGGAGCGGCGGGTGAAGCAGTACCCGCACGAGATGTCGGGCGGCATGCGCCAGCGGGTGATGATCGCCATGGCGCTCTCGTGCGACCCGAAGCTCCTGATCGCCGACGAACCGACGACCGCGCTCGACGTGACGATCCAGGCCCAGATCCTCGAGCTGATCAGGATGGTCCAGGACGAGACGGGCGCGGCGCTCATGCTGATCACCCACGATCTTGGCGTTGTGGCCGAGACGGTCCACGACATTGCGGTCATGTATGCCGGGCGGATCGTGGAGCAGGGTAGCGTCGACGAGGTGCTCCTGTCGCCCAAGCACCCGTACACCGAGGGTCTCATCCGGTCGATCCCCTCACGCGGGATGCGGGGCCAGCGCCTGAACGTGATCAAGGGCACGGTGCCCAACCCGTTCAACATGCCCGAGGGCTGCAACTTCGCGCCGCGCTGCCCGTACGCCTTCGAGCCGTGCTGGACGCTCGACCCGCAGATCGAGGAGGCCGACCCACCCGACGTCGCCTGCTGGCTCTACACGCCGGCCCCCGGGTTCCTGGCCCCGAAGCGGGGTGCCCAGCGCGTTGCCGGTGAGCTGGCGTCGGGGATCCGCTCATGAGCGCCGGAACGGGTGGGCTGCCGGGGACAGCGGTCGGCCAGGGGGTTGTCGCGGCCACGCCGGGCGGCCAGGGGGCCGGGGCGGTCATGCCGGCCGGGCAGGGTCGCGCTGCCGGCACCTCGGGTGCGGGCGAGACGCTCGTCGCGGTCCAGGATCTCGTCAAGTACTACCCGATCTACGGCGGCCTCCTGCGCCGCAAGATCGGCGACGTCAAGGCGGTCGACGGGGTCGGCTTCGACATCCGGCGCGGCGAGGTCTACGGCCTGGTCGGTGAGTCCGGCTGCGGCAAGTCGACCCTGGGCAAGACCCTGATCCGGCTCCTCGAGCCGACGAGCGGCCGGGCAACGATCGGGGGCGAGGACATCTTCGCCAAGAAGGGCAACGACCTGCGGCGGCTCCGGCGGCGGATGCAGATCATCTTCCAGGACCCGGTCGGCTCGCTGAACCCACGGATGCCGATCAGCGACATCATCGGCGAGGGACTGATCGCCCAGGCGGACAGCGAGAACCGCTGGGGCGACCGGAAGGTCCGCGACAAGCGGGTCGAGGACTACCTCGAGGCGGTCGGGCTGCGGCGCGACTACACCCGCCGCTACCCGCACGAGTTCTCGGGCGGCCAGCGCCAGCGGATCGGGATCGCCCGGGCGCTCGTGCTCGAGCCCGAGTTCGTCGTCTGCGACGAGCCGGTCTCCGCGCTCGACGTCTCGATCCAGAGCCAGATCCTCAACCTGCTGCTCGACCTGCGCCGCGCCTTCGGACTGACCTACCTGTTCATCGCCCACAACCTCTCGGTCGTCCAGTATCTGAGCGACCGGGTCGGGGTGATGTATCTGGGCAAGCTCGTCGAGGAGGCGAACGTGGCCGAGTTGTACGTCCGGCCGCGCCACCCGTACACGGTCGCTCTCCTGTCCGCGGTCCCCGAACCGGACCCTCGGATCAGGAAGAAGCGGCTCGTCCTCAAGGGTGACGTGCCCTCGCCGGCGGCACCGCCGCCGGGCTGCCGCTTCCACACCCGCTGCTGGCTGCGCGAGCGGCTCGGCAACCCGGCCAGCTGTGAGACGCAGGAGCCGCCGCTCCGCGACACGGGCACTGGCCATCGGGTCGCCTGCCACTTCGCCGACCAGGTCTCCGACTCCCTCGTCGCCGAGGTCGTCGGTCGCCGGGTGCCGTCGCCGGCCGCAGGGGTGGCGGCCAGCTCGGCCACCGCCGACGCGCTCAGCGGACCGGGCTGAGCGGGCCGGACGCCGCTCGGCTGGGACCGGTCCGCTGTCCGGTCGACCGGCCGGGGCGAGGTCCGGCCTACCGGGTCATCGAGGGCCAGGTCCCAGGAAGGTCGCGCAGGACGGGAGCGAAGGCATGATTCCGGAGAGGTATCATGCCCGGACGCGGACGTGATGAACCACCCGGTGCCGGCCGGGCGGACACGGACCACCGCACATCGAGTTGGAGGAGA
>JAJYXX010000206.1 GCA_021801545.1 Chloroflexota bacterium
GGCCCCGGCGGTCATGTACAGGGTGTGACCCGCTTCACGACCGGCTCCGATCTCGACTGCGCCGCGGTGCGCCCGCTCATCGAGGCGTACCTGCTCGACGAGCTGGGCGAGGCCGACGGCCGGCGCCTGGCCGCTCACCTGCGCGACTGCCCGGCCTGCTCGGCCGAGCTCGGCGGTGCGACCCGCCTGATCGGGCTGCTGGCGACGCTGCCGACCCCGGCCCCCACGCCGGACCTCGACGAGCGGGTGATCCTGGCGGCGATCGCGGACCGCCGCCGGCGTCACGCCCACCGCAGCTGGCTGGCCGACCTCCGGCTTCAGGTCCTGCGGGGCGCGATGCGCACGACCGGCACGCTCGTCGTCACGATCGTGACCGTCGCCCTGCTGGGCGGCGCGTTCGTCTTCGCGGCCTCGCAGTTCGTGGCCCAGCTCCCGGCCTTTACCTCGCGTGCTACGATGCCCCCCGAAGTGACGCCGACGCTCGCGCCGACGCCTGAGCAGACCGCCGTGCCCACGGCAGCCCCGGAGACGGGGACCCCCACGCCGGCGGGTATCGTCGTCACCCCGGCGCCGACGCCGGAACCGACGGTCGAACCCACCCCGGTGCCTACCCAAGAGCCCACCCCGGCACCGACCGCGACGCCGGCACCCATACCGACGCCGACACCGGAGCCGACGCAGGCCGCGACACCCGAGCCGACCCCGGGGCCGACCGCATCGCCTGAACCCACCACATCGCCGACGCCGAGCCCGACCGACAAGCGGCGCACGCCGCCTCCTTCGGCGAGCCCGTCTCCGTCTGATTCGGCCGTCCCGCCGGCGGCCCCCACCCCATCGCCGTAACTGCAGGGCGCGCTGGGCGCGTCTTGCCGTTCCGGGCCTTCCGGAAGGCAGTAGGCAGAAGAACGATCAGAGCCGGGATCCACTGAAGGAGGGTGGACCGAAATCCCGGACCCGGCCCGCGGGCCGGAACCAATGACCAACCACACAGGGAGGTTCAGAACCTTGACTATCTGGAAAAAGGCGCTGAGCGTCGGCACGAGTGCCGCGCTCCTCGCCTCGCTTCTCGCCACCGTGATGGCGCCGGCCGCGTTCGGCGCGTCCGGCACGCTCTCCTGTACCGTCACCGGCGGCGGCACGAGCCAGAGCGCCGCATTCGGCGCGTCTGCTGCGATGGCGGGCAACTGGCAGCCGGGCACGACCTTCGCCTGCACGAACAACGCGACCCCCGCGGGCGTTGCCGGTGGGTGGGCGGCGTCCGGCGGCCAGGTGGCCACCGTCCCGGCTCCGACGGCCACGGCCGCAACCATCGTCCTGGGTTCGTCCGCGAACCCGTCGAGTGCCTCGGTGAGCTTCACCGCCGGTGATGCCACCGTCGCGACGATCACGTTCAGTGTCCTGCCACTGGCGGTCGCCCTCGCGGGGCCCAACGACGCGTTGTTTGGGCCCAACGAGGTCCTACCCAACTCCGCCACCGCGACCGCCACGAACGCGATCGGGAACGGCCTGGGCGCAGGCGCCCAGGCCAACGCCAAGTACAGTGGATCCAGCGGTACGCCGGCCGCCGCGGGCACAGGCTGCACCGCGACAGCTGGCACGGCCGCGCTCGCGGCTGCCGTCTCGACGGCGACCGCCACGATCTCGCGAACCGTTCAGGGCAGCTGCCAGGCACAGTTCGCCTATACCGTGGAAAACAAGGATGCCACGGTGGTGGCGTTCGCGACCTTCACCGTCTCCTTCCTCAGCAGGGTGGTCAGCTTCTGGGATGACGTGGTCACCGCCTCCCCGCCGGGCGTTCCCCCCTACGTCTTCACTGACAACACCACCACGTCTGGGGGCAGTGTCGTCACCGGCAGCACGATCAGCGGGTCCGCCAGTCCTGCGGCCGGCGCGTGGACGGCGACGGGGGCGACCCCGGCGTCGAGCACGGCGTCCGGTCAGACCTTCACGGTCACGGCCCCGGTTGGCGGCACTGTCACGATCCAGTGGCAGTCCGTCAACGGCTTCTACCACCGGTTCACCTACGCGGTCGTCGCCCCGCCGTTGCCGGCCGGGTCCGGCGCGAGCGCCGTCACGACGAGCGGCTTCGGAAACGTGACCCGCGGTGGCAGCTCTGCCGCCGGGACGTTCACGCTCACTGAAGGCGCGCTCACCAACTTCAGCGACGGGACCGTCACGGTCACGCCGACCAGCTCTGCCGGTGTCTCGGGCACGGGCAGCACGGCCGTCTGGTTCGATCCGGCGTCCACGCCGACCGCGACGGTCACCTCGGGCATCGGCTCGGTCAGCGCGTCGGTCTCGGCCGGCGGTGTCCTGACGATCACGATCAGCGGCGCCACCGGCAGCCGGCTCGATAACTTCACGGTCAGCGGCCTGAAGGTCAAGGCCGGCGCAACCGCCGCGCTCGGTGCCGTTCAGTTCCGCTACGCGACCACGGGCACGAACCTGGGGCTGATCAACGCGACAGCTTCGGGCACGCTCACGACCAACACCGGCACCGGCGTCCAGTCGCCGACGTACACGCTCGCGGCGGGCAGCCCGGACTTCCAGGTGACGGCCACGGGCGCGACCCCGCCGATCAGCAACGCGACCTTCGTGGGTGGCGTCACCGAGTCGGTCGCCCTCACGGCGGCCGGTGGCGGCAGCGTCACGGCGAACTTCTCGACCAACCATCCGTCGGGCACGACGTTCAGCCAGACGGTCCAGGCGCAGTGGTTCCCGCAGGGTGCCACCGTCGTCGACACGACCGTCCTCAAGGCGTTGTCGGTCGGGGTCGTCCTGCCCGGCGTCAACAGCCAGACGACTCCTGGCAACCTGACGGTCACCCTCGGCGATGCCGGCTTCGTTCCGGCAGCGTCGACACTGACCTTCGCGATCACGACGCCGGGCGTCCAGTTCTCGGTGCTCCCGACGGTGGCCAGCAGCGGCAACTTCGCCGTCGGCACCGGCGTCCTCTCGCTCGATCGCACGTCGATCACCTACACGGTGACGACGGCGTCGACGACGGACCTCCAGGTCCTCACCCTCAGCAACATCAAGTACGACGTCGCCCTGTCGGCAACGGCCGGCGCGATGGTCAACGTCACGCTCACGATCTCGGGCGGCGTGGCGGTCTCCGGTTCGCCGGCGGCCAACGCGCAGATCGCCGAGACGATCATCGGCTCGGGTGCCGTCCCGACGATCATCATCGGCAACAACGACCAGCCGACCGGTCTGCTCACGATCCGTGAGTCGGCCGCCGGCACGCTCCCCGATGACACGACCGTATCGACCGACAAGATCGTTGTCTGCACGACGACCGGTGAGACCTTCAGCCGCGCGCCGTGGTTCGTCGTGACCGCGGGCGACCTGAAGTTCAACGTCGGTGGCGTGGCTGCGACGCAAGCCAAGGCCACGCTCAGCACGAGCACCTGTGCGTTTGTCCAGGTCTACAGCGCGAGCACCGTCGCCTCGACGATCGAGGTCCGCGCCGGAGTGGACGCCGCCAATACGGCGCCCAAGCCGAGCGGTCCGAACAACGGCGCGACGGTCAACGTTGGGAGTGGGCTGCTGCCCGGCCCGACCCTCGTCCAGGTCAGCATCAGCGCTACCGGGGCCCCAGGGGGGACTCCCCAGGGCGCTCCGGTTGTGGTCGCGATGCGCGCCCTCGCCGGCAGCCCGATCGTGGCCGCGGCCAGCCAGCCGTTCGTCACTGCGGGCGGGATGAACCAGGTGGCGGGTGACGTCACCATCAGCGAAGGCTCGACCGCGAACTTCGCTGCTGGCGAGACGATCAGCCTCTGCCTCGTCACCCAGGCACTCACGATCTCGACCGACACGTTCTTCGCGAACACGGCCGGGGTCGGGATGCCGATCGTGACGACGAACAACGCGACCTCCGGCCTCGTGGCGTCGATCACGTACAGCTCGACCCTCTGCAGCTCCACCGTGGGTGGCTTCCAGGTCAAGGTCGAAAACGGCGCCATCGGGGCGCTGGGCGTGATCACCGTCAGCGGGCTGAAGTACAACGTCAACGTCGGGTCGGCGAACGGCCCGGTCTTCCTCCAGGTCATGAAGTTGGCGCTTCCCGCCGTGGGCACTGACTTCAACCAGGTCGTCTCCAACGCGACGATCGGCGCTCCGGCCGCCGTGGCCATCAGCGCCGCCACCGCGCTCGGCGCGACCAAGGTCGGCCCCTTCAGCACCACCACCAAGGTGGCTGCCCTGGGCAAGTACGTCACCTGGCGGTTCGCCGGTGGTTCCGCTCTGGCCGGCAAGACCGTCCAGATCTGGGTCGCCACCAAGAACGCCGACGGCAGCTGGGGTGCGTTCACCCTGCTGACCGGCCGCGTGGCCGACGCCTCCGGGAACGCGTACTTCTGGTGGCGGTCCTCCAGCGCGAAGTGGATCTCCGTCCGGGCGTACTACGCCGGCGACGCGACCCACAGCGCGAGCTGGTCGGCCGCCCGCCAGGGGCGCTGGATGTAGGTTCGTAGCAGTGGCGGCATGGACCCCGTGACGGGATAGTGCCGAACACGGAAGAGGCCAGGGCGGTTCGCCGCCCTGGCCTCTATCATTGCCGGGCAGCAACCACCCTTCGCTACCCGGCAGGAGTCATCCCGATGCTTCGGCTTCGCCGCCTTCGCGGACGCCGTCCGCTCTCGATCGCGCTGCTTGTTGCTGCAAGCCTGGTCGGCCTGACCGGGCCGGTGACCGTGGCCGCCGACCAGACGTCCGACATCCCGGGGACGGCGCTTCCCGGCACCGTCACCTCCGGCCCCCTCGGCGGGCCGATCTACGACGTCGTCTTCCATCTGGAGGTGCCGGCTGGATCGGTCATCGTCGCGAGCCTCACCGGGACGGCCGGTACGGACTTTGACCTCTATCTGTTCGACCGGACCGCGACGACCGTTCTCTCGAACACCGGTCTCGTCGCGAAGTCAACCGGCCCGACGAGCACGGAAACTCTCTCGCATCCGTCGCGCTCGGGTGGGACCTTCTACATCGATCTCAACGGCGCGACTGACGTCCTGGGGACGTACACCCTGACCGTGCAGATCGTCCCGGATTCGACGCCGCCCAGCCTGTCGGTCCGCCTGGGGCTGGGCCGCCCGTCGACGAACCAGACGACGGTCAGCGTAGAGGTGTTCGCGGACGATGATCTGTCCGGCGTAAAGGAGATGGCCTTCAGCCCGGACGGCGCGGTGTTCGGCCCGTGGCAGCCGTTCGCCCAGTCGTCGACCTGGATGTTCCCGCCCGGCGATGGAGACAAGACGCTCTGGGCGAGGGTGCGCAATGGGGTGGGGCTCGAGTCGTCGCCAGCGAGCGCGTCGATCACGCTCGACACTGTTCCGCCGCCGATCGTGGACGTGGCTCCGGCAGCCAACTCGCGAGTGGCGGATCTGCGGCCTGCGTTCTCCGTCCGCTTCGGTGAGGCGATCGATCCGGCGACCTGGCAGCGGTACGGGGTCATCGTGCAGGCCGCCTCGGGCGCCCTCGTCGGCGGGACGTACACGTACGATCCGTCCGGCTGGCTGGGCACGTTCGTGCCAGCGTCGGACCTTGTCGCCGGTACGTCGTATATCGTGACGGTCGGGCCGGTCACCGACCTGGCGGGCAACCAGGTGGCGTCGCTGGGATCGTGGATCGTGACGCCGCTCGCGCCCTCGCAGCTGACGTTGTCGGCTGCGCCGACGGTCGTGGCGCGTGGCGGCAGCGCCGTGCTCACCGGGCGTGCGGGCGGCCTGGGGGCGGATCCCGTGCTCGTGCTGACGTCGATGCCGGCGGTCGGCGGAGTGTCCTCGACGGCTTCGCTGCCGGTGCCCGCTGACGGTCGGGTCGCGGTGACGGTCCGTCCGTCGAGGAACACGATCTATCGCCTGAGCTATGCGGGCACGGCCACAATCGCTCCGTCTCAGGCCGAGACGCGTGTCCTCGTCCGGCGTTCCGTCGAGCTGGTCGGCCTGAGCGGCGGCTCGGTCCGATCGGTCCGCCGGGAGACGGCCGTCAGGCTGGTCGCTCAGATCGGGCCGGCCGCCGCCGGTGTCTCGGTCTCGTTCCGCCTCTATCGCTACGACGCGGTCCGGCGCGTCTATCGCTACGCCGGGAGCTGGGGTCGCAGAACCGATAGCTCAGGTCGTGCGTCGTACACTTGGCCTCCAGCGTCGCCTGGTTCCTACCGTTGGCGGGTCTCCGTCGCGCCCACTCCCGAGTACGCGAACAACATCAGCCCGATCTACCGCTGGACGGTGCGATAGGAGGAGGCGGGGATGGCGACCTGGCGATGACGTAAGGGACTGTCAGGAATCAACGGGCTCAGTCAGGGAGGAGACGCTGCCGCGGTAGGAGCGAGTAGTTCCACTCGCCGTGGAAGGCCTCAGGGCGGAGATCGCGGGTCTCCATCCCGGCGTCGCGGACATTCACCCCGGCCGGGTTGGCGTTGCGGTCGAGGTCGCTCCGGACCCGCAGGCCGGTCCGGGTCGTCGTCGCGGCGATGAGCTTGACGATCACCTCGTGGCTGACGAGCGGTTTGCCCCGCCAGTTTGGGCTGATCGCGCTGAAGAGCCGGTGCTCGATCGTGTTCCACTTGCTCGTGCCCGGCGGGAAGTGGCAGACGGCGATCTCGAGGCCGGTCTCGTCCGCGAACCGCTGCAGCTCCCGCTTCCAGAGCCTCAACCGGTCGCCGTTGCTCCCGCCGGCGTCCGCGGTGATCAGCAAGCGCTTCGCCCCCGGATAGAGCGGCGCGCCCATCGTCTGCCACCAGCGCCGGATGCTCTCGACGGCGAAAGCGGCCGTGTCATGGTCGGTCCCGACGCTCACCCAGGCCGCGCTCTGGCCGAGGTCGTAGACGCCATAGGGGCTCACCCGGCCGAGCTCCGGGATGAGGAAGTCGTGCACCCGCACCGGCTCCGGGGCCCCCTTCGGGCGGAGCTCCTTCCCGCCGTTGCCGAACCGGCCGACGAGCTCCTTCTTCTTGGTGTCGACGCTGATCACCGGCTCGCCCAGGCTGAGCTGGAGCTGGACCGCGGCGTTCAGATGGGCGAACTGGGCGTCGCGGTCGGGGTGGGCGGTCCCCGCCAACGTCTTGCGGTTCGCCTGGAGGCTGTAGCCGAGCTCGTGGAGGAGCTCCGAGACGGTCTGGTGGCTGACCTGATGGCCCTGCCGCTCGAGCTCCGCGGCGAGCCGCCGAACGCTCTTGGTCGTCCAGCGCAACGGGGAGATGGGATCGCCCCGGCTCACCGGCTCGATGAGGGCCTCGAGGTCGGCCCGGAGGGTCGGGTCGCGCTCCTCGATCGGTGGCCGCCCGGCACCTGGCCGGCGGATGCGCCCACGAGCGACGCGCTCCCGAGCCCGGACATCGGCCACCCCGCGGCTGACCGTCGAGCGCGCGAGGCCGGTCGCCCGGGCGACGGCCGTCACCCCGCCCCGACCGAGGGCGAGCGCCTCGGACCCGGCGAACAGCCGGCGCGCCCGCTCATCGATCAGCGGGGCGACCGCTCCGTACCGCGTCTTGATCGCCGTCTCATCGATCACCTGCCCATTCTGGTGATCTCCCGGACGTAGCGCTCCCAGACCTGGCGGCGGGCCGGAGCGTCGGGCGGTCCGATCGGGATGAGGTAGTGGAGACGGCCATCCGTTCGGATGCGGCTGGTAGGTGATGCCGTTCTTCGCGGTGAATGGGTAAGCTGGCAGCTGCCGTTCGCCACGAGCCCCCTGGCCGGCGGAATGCCACCCGATAGGCCGAACGGGTCATGGTGCCTCGCCGAATCGGACATGTAGGCTCGCCGGGACGATGTTGACCGACCGAAAGCGTTACCTCCTGGACCCTCCGGCGTTATCTGACCTGACGGCGCCTGGATGCCAAGACCGGGCCGCGGTCATTCCCGGCCTGGTCACGGAGGCGCAGCGCGGTGATCGTGAGTCGTTCGGACGGATCTTTGACCTCTACCACCTGCCGGTCTATCGGTACGTGCTGGCTCGGGTTGGCTCGGCCGCGGACGCGGAGGACATCGCCGCCGAGACGTTCGTGGCGGCCTTCGGTGCCATCGGCCGATTTCGCTGGCAGGGGCCGCCGTTCGAAGCCTGGCTGTTCCGTATCGCCCGCTCGAAGATCGCCGACCACCAAAGGCGCCTGCACCGCCGCCCGCCGCCCGCCAACATCGACGCCTGCGCGCCCGACCTGCTGGTCGGCGACGAGGACGTGGCGAACCAGGTTGTCCGGCGCGACGAGCAACAGCGAGTACTGGGCGCCATGAGTCACCTGTCGAACGACCAGCGTGACGTGCTCGCGCTGCGCTTCTTCGCCGGCCTCTCGCTCGAGGAGGCGGCCGGGGCCCTTGGCCGTTCGCCGGCCGCCGTCAAGCAGCTCCAGTTCCGTGCCGTGACCGCGCTCCGGCGCCGGATGGAGGTGAAGCAGTGAAGCCGCCGCTGCGTCCCGAGGACGCGCTCGAGCTCGAGCTGCAGGGCAAAGCCACCGGCGCCTGCCTGGAGGAGCTCGTCCAGCTCGGGAGCACGCTGCGGGCTGCCGCAGCCCAGATCGAGGCGCCGATCGGCCTGCGGGCGCGGCGCGGGTCGATCATCGCCGCCCCCACCGCTCAGGTGACGACCGGCCGCCGGCTTCGCTTGCCGCGTCGCCGCCTCCAGGCGCTGTTGTTGGCCGCGGCACTGACCGCGATGAGCGCCCTGTCCGTGGCTGGTGCGGTCGGCAGCGGCTGGATCGGCGAGGCGGTCGACGACTTCGTGCGCGGTGTCCTCCACGGCTCGCCCGCCGTGCCCGGGCCGCTCACGCCATCGCCGAGTCCGACCCCGACGCGCACGCCGCTGCCCAGCCCGTGGCAGCCGCCACTGGGAACCGAGGACGCGCCGGCGGATGCCGCGGACGATGACCCGTGGACCGGCGTGCCCGGAGGATCCGGCGTCGAGCCGACCGGCGTGCCCGAGACGGACTGGCCGTCCGCGTCCGCCCGGCCGAGCCCGTCACCGAGCCCGTCCGCGGCGCCTGAGTCGTCAGCGAGTCCGTCCGCGTCCGCCCGGCCGAGCCCGTCACCGAGCCCGTCCGCGGCGCCTGAGTCGTCAGCGAGTCCGTCCGCGTCCGCCCGGCCCCCGTCACCGAGCCCGTCACCGAGCCCGTCCGCGGCGCCTGAGCCGTCACCGAGCCCGTCCGCGCCGGGAGGCTGAACCGGCAGTACTGCCGGCGGCCTGGGACTATCGCGCCAGGTTACCCTCCGCCGTTCCCCGGCGTTATCTCGCATGCGGCACGCCACAGGGGCACCGCACACAGATGTCGTGGCTGTACTGCAGGAGAGGTAAAGGATCATGTTCACCTGGATCATCAGTATTCTCGCCGGTCAGTTGAAGATCATCGCCATCGGCACTGTCCTCGTCGCCGGGGTAGCCACTGCGGTCGTCGTCAAGCAGGTCGTCACCGCACCCAATCAGCCTGCACCCGCGACCGCGTCCATCGCGCCGTCTGAGAGCGCGGCCGCGCAGGAGATCGGCACACAGGAGGCCGTCGAGCCGCAGGAATCCGCAGCCCCTGAGGCGATCGATGCCCCTGAGATCGACAAGCTGTTCGCCGAGTTCTGGACCGCCTGCGGTGTCGATGCGGTGACTCCAGATCTCACCGACCTCACGGCGGTCGAGGGCGAGGCGCTCGGCGAGGCGCTCGGCAAGGCGCTTGCCGGGGCCTGCGAGCAAGCCATCGACGCCCCTGAGGTCGACAAGCTGTTCGCCGAGCTCTGGACCGTCTGCGGTGTCGATGCGGTGACTCCAGACCTGAGGGACCTCACCGCGGACGAGGGCGAGGCGCTCGGCAAGACGCTTGCCGAGGCCTGCGAGCAGCGGGGCGCGGCTCAGCCGCAGGCGACCGCTCAGCCGCAGGTGGGCAGCGGCAGCGGCGTGGGCAGCGGCGTGGGCAGCGGCAGCGGCGTGGGCAGCGGCGTGGGCAGCGGCAGCGGCGTGGGCAGCGGCGTGGGCAGCGGCAGCGGCGATGTCTCGCCGGCTCCGAGCCCGAGTGTCTCGCCGGCTCCGAGCCCGAGTGTCTCGCCGGCTCCGAGCCCGAGTGTCTCGCCGGCTCCGAGCCCGAGTGTCTCGCCGGCTC
>JAJYXX010000042.1 GCA_021801545.1 Chloroflexota bacterium
GGGCGAAGAAAGAACGCGGTGGGGGATCGCACGGCTCGTCGGCGACGCCCGGCGCCAGGAAGGACGGCGAACGGACCGGGAGCGGATCGGGTGGCGAGTCGGGCAGCGGCTCAGGTGCGGCCGCAGGTGCCAGCGCGACGGGCGAACGAGGGTCAGGCAGCGGCTCGGGCGGCACGGCGACTTCCGGCGGCTCCGAGAAGGACTGACGATGCCCGGCTCCGCGGCCGATTGGATCAGCCTCGAGGAAGCGGCAGAGATTCTCGCCGCGGCGAACATCCGCTTCCGGCCGGCGACGATCGGTGGCTGGGCTCGATCGGGGCGACTCCAGAGCATCAAGCTCGGTGGCCGCCGGTTCGTGCGGCGGGGCGAAGTGAAGGCGCTCGTCACGCCTCCCCGTCGGGTGAAGGCCGACGATCTCCAGCCGGGCCTGTTCGAGGAGTGGCGGGGCTGACCCGGTGACGGTGGAGCGGCGCGATCCGGGGCGCCCGTCCGCCGATCGAACGCCCGGGACCGACAGCCGAGGGTCCGCTGGCGCGGCGATCGGCGGGGGTGCGCTCGGGCGCTGGGTCCGGAACGGCCCTCGGCGGCTGGCCGGCCGGCCGCCGATCTCGAGGCTGAAGGTCGTCCTCGACACATATGCTGCCGTCGGCGGCGGACTCCTCGCGTCCGGTCTCGCCTTCGGCGCCCTGTTCGCCCTCATCCCGGCCGCCCTGCTCGTCGTCGGCGTGGCGGGGCTGTTCGTCTCCGATCCGCAGGTGCGGGTCGACGTCGTGCGCGAGATCGCCGGCCGGATCCCGCCTCTGGAGAGCTACGTTGCGGTCGCCCTCGACCAGATCGCGGCCGGGGCGGCCGGCCTCTCGCTCATCGGCCTGGTTGGCCTTGCCTGGACCGCCGCCCGGTTCTATGGCCAGCTCGACGAGGCGTTCGCGCTCGTCTTCCGCAGTCCGGGGCGGCGAGGGTTCCTCGAGCGGACGGTGCGCGCGCTCGTTGCGGTCGGTCTGATCTGTGCGCTCTACGTCGTGCTCGTCTGGGTCAGCATCCTGGTCGCCCACGCGCCGAGCGAGTTGGTGGACGCAATCGGCGGCGTCCGGCGGTTGCGTGGTCCGCTCGTCGGGTTTGCGATCGCCGCCCTCATCGTAGCGCTCGTCTACCGAATTGTGCCGACCCAACGTGTGCCGTGGCGGGCGATCAGCCTGCCGGCCGTGATCGTGGCCTTCCTTGAGGAGCTTCTGACCGGGTCCTACGTGCTGATCGCGCCCCTGCTGGCCTCACCGGCGGTCTTCGGGCCGTTCGTCACCGCCTTCGCGACTCTCGTCTGGCTGTCGTGGACGTTCCAGCTGCTGTTGCTGGGCGCTGCCTGGATTCGCGTCCGAACAGATGGTTCGGGCGTGGACGCCGGAGTGTCGACCGCGGACGACTGACGGCCGGGGCTTGCCGGCTCAGCCCTGGCGGGTTCCACAACGGCGGCAGAAGCGCGCCGTTGCCGAGAGCGGTAGCCCGCAGCTGACGCACGCCTGAACGCCCGAGCCGGGGCGGTTCAGCACGTCGCGGCTGGAGGCCGCCCAGAGGGCATCGGCGGCAGCGGGGGGCGGGGAAGCGAACGCCGCCGCAGCAGCCGGCGGGGCGGGTGGCGAGGGCCACGCGACAGGTGCCGGCGGGGTCGCCGGGCCTGCTTCGGGTGCCGTGTCCGGAGCGACGATCCGCCAGACCGGGGTCTCGATGCGATCGACCGGTGTGGCAGCGAGCTCGACCGGCGTCGCCGCGGCCTCGCCCGCGGGCTCATCAGCCGTCGACTCCGCCGTCGCCTCGGCCGCGGCAGGGAGGTCGGCGGCCGGAGCAGGGAGGTCGGCGGCCGGAGTCGCAGCGGCCTGGCCGTGCTCCCGTGCCGGGCGGAAGCGGGCGAACAGCGAGGTCGTGCGAGCGATCGCGCCGGCCGCTCGCTCTGCGACCGTCTCTTCGTGAATCGGGGAAGCCGGCGGTGCCGCTGATGCCGCGACTGCCGGCGGCTCGCCGGGCGTCCCGGGAGCGAGCTCGGGGACCTGGCCGGAAACTGGCTCGCCAACCGTCAGCTCGGCCGGGGCGTCGATCGTCGGGACCGCCGGCGCGGGCGCCACGGTCGCGGGCGTGATCGTTTCGGGGAGCGATCCGGAAGCGCCTGCGTCGGCGAGCGTGGGGGTCTCGCGGCGGAGGTCGATCGTCGGCCAAGCCGACGCCGCGATCGTCGGCGGTTCGAGGCCGTTGCCCGTGGCGTGGCCACCGCCGTCGGCCATGCTCCCGGCGAGTTCGGCCGGCCGGAGTGGCGGTGCCGCGACGACCGGAAACGGGCCGGCCAGGCGTTCGGCCCGGAGGTCCGGGCCGCAGGTGAGGCAGCGCCCCTCGATCTCGTTCCAGCAGTTCGAACAGGTGTACTGGCGGCAGCTCATGCAGAAGTTGAACGTCTTGTGGAAGGCGTCCAGCTGCTGGGCCGAGATCTCCCGTTGCTCCTCGCTCCGCGCCGCGGCCAGGGCCTCGTCGAGCGTCGTCTCGTCGCTCAGGACATAGTTCCTGAAACCCCTGGTGAGGATCTTCAGTTTCGTCAGCGGGCGGGCCTTCGGGGTGACGGCCTCGAAGGTGTAGCGCGTGCCGCAGCGCTCGCAGAACGATTCGGTCAGGATCTCGGGCATCGTGTCCCCGGTTGGTCGCGAGTCCCGTTCGGTGCCACCTCCCGAACCGGGAGAGAAGTATAGACGAGGGTGACCAGCCGTCCCCGGGAGCCGCAGGTACCGGCCCCGGGGTCGCGATGGTCCCATCGGGCCAGGAGGTCCCCGGCTCCGGCAGCTGATCGGGTGCGCGCGGTCCGATCTGGGGTACCGTTCACACATGACCGAGGCAGCGGACCCGACATGAGCAAGCCGCTGACGCCCGGCGGGCGCGGATGACGGGCCCGGATCGTCCCCGCCGGCGACCGCTCATCGAGCGTCTCGGGATGGCCGCGATCGCGCTCGTGCTGGCGTTGCTCTTCGGGGCGGTCGCGGTGGCGGCGTTCAGCGGCGGTGAGCCGTTCCTGGGGGTCATGGGTGCCATCGGTTGCCTGATGACGCTGTGGGTCGGGGCACTCACCCTCGTCCGGGGCTGATCGCTGTCGCCGGACCCGCCCGGCCGGCGACGGGGGCGTCGGAAACCACATTCGCCGCCGGGACGTACTATCGGTCCACAGGGTGCCGGCACCGGGTCGGCCGCCCTCCGCACGCACCGTGACCCGCACGGTCGCCAGCCCGGGGGAAGCATGACGAAGATCCAGGAGTCGGGCGACCGGGTCGTCGCCAACGTCGAGCGCGTCATCGTCGGCAAGCACAGCGAAGTCCGGCTGGCGCTCGTTGGGCTGCTCTGTCGGGGCCACCTTCTGATCGAGGACGTCCCCGGCACCGGCAAGACGGTTCTCGCCAAGGCGATCGCCAGGAGCCTCGGCTGCTCGTTCCGGCGGATCCAGTTCACGCCGGATCTGCTGCCCTCGGACGTGACCGGCCTCTCGATCTTCAACCAGAAGACCCACGAGTTCGAGTTCCGGCCCGGCCCGATCATGGCCCAGATCGTGCTCGCCGACGAGATCAACCGGGCGACGCCGAAGACGCAGTCGGCGCTCCTCGAGTGCATGGAGGAGCGCCAGGCGACGGTCGACGGGGTGACCCACCCGATGCCGGAGCCGTTCCTCGTCATCGCCACCCAGAACCCGATCGAGTACGAGGGGACGTTCGCCCTGCCCGAGGCCCAGCTCGACCGCTTCATGCTTCGCCTCAGGCTCGGCTACCCCCAACCGCTCGAGGAGATCGTCATCCTCGACGAGCAGAAGCGCGGTCACCCCCTCGACGAGATCGGCGAGGTCTGCACGATCGAGGAGCTCCGCCTGCTCCAGGCCGCCGTCCGGGAGGTCTACGTCGATTCGAGCGTGAGCGACTACATCGTCCGGCTCGTGAACGCGACGCGCAGCCATCCGGACGTCTACCTCGGGGCATCGCCGCGCGGCTCGATTGCGCTCTACCGGGCGGGCCAGGCGCTGGCGGCCCTCCTGGGGCGCGACTACGTGATCCCCGACGACGTGAAAGCCCTCGCCGAGCCGGCGCTTGCCCACCGCCTGATCATCAAGACCGCGGCCTCCGTCCACGACGTCCACCCCGGCCAGGTGATCCGCGAGCTCCTCGACACGGTTCCGATTGAGCCGCCGCGCCCGACGACCGCGCCGGGCGCGCCGCGCGACATCGGGGCGGGTCTGAGCAGCATCAGGGATCGCGGGGCGGCCTCGTAGCGGCCTCATGGTGATCGGCGGCTCGACGGTGAGCAAGGAGCCCTGAGCGATGGTCCGGCGCCTCGAGGTCGGGTTCGTCGGTGGGGTGCTGCTCGTCGCCGCCTTCTCGACCGGCTACTCGTTCCTCTTCTACCTCGTCTACCTGGTGGCGGTCGTCGTCGGGGGGAGCTACGTCCTGACCCGGCTCGGGCTGACCGACCTCGAGGCCGGTTACGCGGTGAACCGCCTCTACGGCCACGTCGGCGAACAGCTCAAGGTGACGTACACGGTGCGCCAGGCGAGCCGGCTGCCGAAACCGTGGCTCGAGATCCACAACTCGACGAACCTGCCGGGTGGGTTGCCCGGCAGGGCGATCGCCCTGGGACCGCGCGGGGAGCGTTCGTGGCTCGTCCGGCTGCCGCTCTCGCGGCGCGGCCATTTCCGGATCGAGCCGCTCGTCATCCGGACCGGCGACCCGTTCGGCTTCTTCGAGGCCTCGGCGACGGTCGGTCATCCGGTCACCCTCGTCGTCTACCCGCGGATCGAGCGGCTGCCCTTCTGGCGCCTGCCGGCCGCGAACGTCGAGGGCTCGCATGCCACCCCGGTGCGGACGCTCCAGACGACGCCGCTGGCAACGACCGTCCGACCGTGGGCGCCGGGCGACGGCTTCAACCGGATCCACTGGAAGACGACCGCCCGCCACGGCGAGATCCAGGTCAAGGAGTTCGACCTCGAGCAGACGGCCGATGTCTGGATCTTCCTTGACCTCGAGCGCTCGATCCAGGCCGGCCGGGGCGACGACTCGACGGCCGAGGTCGGGGTCCGTGTCACCGCCTCGATCGCCGATCGCGCGATCGCCGAGAACCGGGCCGTCGGCGTCACGGTGAGCAGTCATCGGGCTACGGTCCTGCCGGCCGACCGGGGCGGCCGTCAGCACCTGAAGATCATGCAGCTGCTGGCCGCAGTCGAGGCCGACGGCAGCGCCCCATTGGCTGAGACGCTGATCTCCACTCTGCCGCGGTTGCGGCGCGGGATGACCGCCGTGATCATCACGCCTTCCGCCTCGCGCGACTGGGTCCGCCTCCTCTCCACCCTTCGCCCCCGGGGTGTCGGCTGCGTCGTCGTCGCTCTCGACGCCCATTCGTTCGCCTTCCGGGCCCGCGAGCGGGACCGGTCACGGGATGTCGGCCCGGTCGACGATCCGGACGCGGAGGCGGCGAGCCGGATGAGGGCGCTCTCCCACGCCCTCGCCGAGTACGAGATCAAGACGCACGTCGTGACCGCCGGCCGGCCGCTCGCCGAGGCGCTCGCCGGATGAGCGCGAGAACCGAGACCAGCGCCGGGATGCACCCCGCCGACTGGCGCCGCGCCGCCGATCTCCGGAGCGCCGACGACTGGGCGAGCCTCGGCCTGACGATCCTGCTCGTCCTGACCCTCGCCTGGTCTCTCGACGATGCGCAGTGGATCCTCGGGCGGCGCGGCGTGACCGGCTTCCTGCCCTGGCTGGCCCCGCTCGGCGTGGCCTGGGGTTACCTCGGCGCGCGCGTCGGCTGGTCACGCTGGACGACGTACTTCCTGGGTGCCGTCGTTGCCGCGCTCGTCGTGCCGATCGTCGTCGGCTCGATCCTCGTGCCGGACGGCGGCTCGATCCGGGACTGGTTCCTGGCCACGGCCAGCTCGACGGTCGACGCCTACCTCGACGTCGCCTGGCGGGGCCGGGCGTTCACCCAGGAGTACGGGCACTGGCTCCTCTTCCTGGGCCTCCTGGTGTGGGCGACCGGCATGTTCGTGGCGCAGGCGACATTCGGACGACGCCGGCCGCTGGGCGCGGTCGCCATCAGCGGGCTCGTCCTGCTGGTCAACATGTCGCTCACGCCTCACGACCAGCTCCTCTACCTGGTCCTGTTCACGGTCGCGGCGCTGCTCCTCCTGGTCAGGCGCCACGTTGCGGATGAGCAGCTGGCCTGGACGCGGCGCCGGCTCGGCGATCCGGGCTGGATCGGCGAGCTCTACCTGCGCGGCGGCGTCGTGTTCACGGTTCTCGCCATCGGCGCCTCGCTCGTCCTGACGAGCACCGCCTCGTCAGCCCCGCTTGCCTCCCTGTGGAGCGACGTCGACCAGCAGCTGATCGAGCTGAGCCAGGGGCTGCAGCGCTACCTGCCGCGCGGCGGAGCCGGGACGAGGATCAGCGGGGTCAGTTTCGGACCGCAGGCTGCGATCACCGGGACGTGGGTGAGCGACACGACGCCGGCGCTCCGGATCCGCGTCCCGGCGGGAGACCGCACGCCCTACTACTGGCGGGCCGTCGTCTACGACCGCTTCGATCTGACCGGCTGGAGCCTGACGGAGAACGCGACGGTCGAGCGCTCGGCCGGGACTTCGGTCCTGGAGGAGACCGGCGAGGACCCGCCGCGCCCTGAGGGCCGCCGATCGCTGGGTTTCTCGGTGGAGCCGCTCGCGTTCCGTGGCTCGACGATCTTCAGCCCGGACGCACCTCTGGCGGTGGATCGCCCGACGCGCCTGACACTCGTCGGGCAGGGCCGTTACTTCGGGATCCTCGAGTCGGCGACGGGTTCGGGCCCCTACCAGGCGAGTGCCCTCGTGCCGGTCGTCGGCGATCAGGCGCCCGGTGGCCTGACGAAGAACCGCCTCCGTGCCACCAGCCGCGACTACCCCGCGGCGATCCGGTTCCTCTACCTCGGTGTCCCGGATGGCGCTCTTGGTCCGGAGGCGCTCGCTCTCCTGCGGACGGTCCGCGAGCTGACGCCGCTCGACAATCCGTATGACCTGGCGGCCACGATGGAGCAGTACCTGCGCTCGTCGGTCTTCACCTACAGCACCGACGTCTCCGGACTTCCGTGCGGCGATCGGAGCATCGTGGAGTGCTTTGCCCAGTTCAGGCAGGGCTACTGTCAGTACTACGCGAGCACGATGACGATGCTCCTGCGGGCGGCCGGCGTGCCGGCACGGCTGGCCGAGGGGTTCCTGCCCGGCGAACGGGACGCGAGCGGTGTCGAGATCGTCCGCTACAGCAATTCCCACGCCTGGGTCGAGGTCTACTTCCCCGGCTACGGCTGGGTGTCGTTCGACCCGACCGGGGGCGGGGTCGCACAGCTCGCCCCGTTGCCGTCAGGTGCCCCGGTCCCGTCGCCGACGGCGACGCCGAAACCGTCCGGATCGACGGGTGCCGTCGACAACGAACGTGACCCGACGCGACTCCGGCCGCTTGCCGGTCCCGGGGCCGGTTCCGCCGGCGGGGCGGGAAGCGCCACCTACATCGTGGTCGCGACCCTGCTCGGGGCGGTCGTCGGTCTCCTGGCGCTCCTGGCCTACCGGCGGGGTCCGCGCGGCCCGATCTCCGCCGAGTCGGTCTACGCCAACGTGACCCGGCTAGCGACCCGCTTCGGCTTCGCGCGTCGACCGACCGAGACGGTCTACGAGTACGCCGGCTCGCTGGCGGAGCTCCTGCCGACGGTGCGACCGGAGATCGAGACGGTCGCCCGGGCGAAGGTCGAGGTGTCGTACGGTCAGCGCGACCTGCCGCCCGACCGGATCGGGGCCTTACGGGCCGCCCAGCAGCGCCTCCGTGTTGCGATGCTGCGGCTCGTCCTGAGGCGCGGACGCCGGCGACGCTGATCCGGTTGCCCACCGTGGCTGGCGAGAAACGCCGGTTCCGGCAGCCACGCTCGTGCCCGCAGCCGCACTCGACCCGGCTCCCGCAGCCACGCTCGTGCCCGCAGCCGCTGCTTCCCGCAGCACGAGAAGGGTTATCGAACGCCATGTCGGCGACCCGTGGGCGCCGGTCACCTGTCATCCGGCCTCTCGGACCGGTGATCTCGTCGCCGGCAGCATGAGGAGGGCTACCGCTGACCGTATCCCTGTCCTGGAGCAGCGGTGACCCCCACCGTTGCCGGATCCGTGAGCACGAACCCCGTCCGGTAATCCTTCTCGTGCTGCGGCGGATCGCGCGAGACCGACTCGTGGCACGGCGGCCCGGGCTGATGCTGGACTGGAAGACGGAGCCGGGGCCGCTCCTGCTGGTTCTGGGTCCGCCACCCGGCACCCGAGCCTGAGGGCGACTCGCGTTCGGCGGCAACCTCTACGGCGACTTGTATCCTGGCCTTGCTTACAGGGCTAGTACTACAACGCCGGTTGTTATCATGCCGGATGCTCCCTGAGCCAGCGCCGGGTGTGGCTGGCCCTGGCCGCGGCCTTGCGCCGCCGCTGGTGCTCGAACCAGGCGATCGCCGTGGCGGCGCTCCAGCGTTCCTGTGGCAGCACGACCTCAAGCAGCCGGCGGACTTCCGGCACGGACGCGAGGGCCCCATTTTTCCCCCCACTCGCGCTGGACCGATTTCAGGAAGGCGAGGGCCAGGAGTGAGAGCGTGATGTGGTGGTACCAGCCGCGGAACTTCGTGACCTCATAGTGGTCGAGGCCGACCTCGCCCTTGGCGAGCTCGAAGTCCTCCTCGATCGTCCAGCGCAGGCAGCCGACCGCCGCCATCTCGGCAAGCGCGATCGTCGCGGGTGCGTTGGAGAGATAGCACTTGATCTCGGCGCCCGGATCGGCACCGACCGGGCGGCGGGCCATCAGCCAGCCCGCTGGCCCCGGTGCCCGATGGATCTTCTCGACGACGCGCAGGCGGGCGAACTCGTACTCGCGGGGCCCCTTCTCGCCCTCGGTCACGCGGTGGCGGATCCACTCGCTCGCGGGCAGCGAGCGGACGATCGCGTCGACCGTCTGGGCCGCGATCGCGTCAGGCCGAGGCCTCGCCTTCGTGCGTGGCCGGCCCGCCTCACCCGCCCGCGGCGGCACCACCCAGGCCGGATCGGCGATCCACACCTCGGTCGTCCCGCTGACCTCGACGCAGTACCAGCGGCCGTGGCTCGCCACGAGCGCCCGAAGGTCGGCGCTGTCGCCGTAGGCGGCGTCCGCGGTGACCCACCCGACCGGCAGGTGGCCGCGCTCGATGGCCGCGGTCAGCATCTCGGCCGCGAGCTCGAGCTTCGTCTTGAAGCGCACGTCCTCCGGCACGGCCGAGCGCGGTGAGCCGCGCTTGGCGGGATCGGCGAGCCAGCCTTCGGTGAGATAGAGCCGCCGATCGACGAGGGTGTGGCCGTGGGGGCTGGCATATCCGAGGAACACCCCGACCTGGCAGTTGTCGACCCGCCCGAGCGTGCCTGAGTACTGGCGACCGACGCCCGCCGAGTGGGTCCCCTTCTTGGCGAAGCCCGTGTCGTCGAGGACGAGCACGCCACCCGGCGCGCCGAGCTGCTCGCCCACGAAGCGCTGGAGCTCTCCGATGCAGCCCTCGTCGTCCCAGGGCGACTCGGAGAGGAACTCCTGGAGCTTGCGCGGCGGTGCCCCGACCTGCTCGGCGATGTTCTCGACGTTCTTGCGCTCGATCGGCAGGGCAAGGCCGATCAGGTACTTGCGGCCGAAGGCTCGCCCCTCCGTGCGGCGGAAGAAGCGAGCGAACCGGGCGTGGAAGCCTTCGAGCGCCGGCAGCAGAGCTGCGAGATCCGCGTCGTCGATCATGGGGGCGACCCCTTCCCGTGGGGGCCACCGGGGCAGACGGCAGACGGCGTCGGCGGCCCTCTCGGGCAGCCACCATACCGTCAACCGGTCAGATC
The DNA here is from genome assembly GCA_021801545.1 of Chloroflexota bacterium. GTDB lineage: Bacteria > Chloroflexota > Limnocylindria > Limnocylindrales > CSP1-4 > JAKAHU01. Next base: position 9,896 of record JAJYXX010000042.1, read on the forward strand.
GTCAACAACCGGCGTTGTAGTACTAGGTGGCTGGTGTGAAACGCGCCTCCTGAACGCCTGACGGGCGGGCGCGGGCGCAATCCGGCTGGTCACCGGACCGACGTCCC
>JAJYXX010000378.1 GCA_021801545.1 Chloroflexota bacterium
GCTGCCAGTCGCGCAGGGCGCCTGGATCTCGGGCGGTCAGGACGCCACCGGCCAGCCCCAGCCGGCGGTCGTGCCGGGCAGCCCGGCCGAGAAGGCCGGCCTCAAGGAGGGCGACATCATCACGAGTGTCGAGGGGATCACGATCGACGGCAACCATCCGCTCGACGCCGTCCTCACCCAGTTCGCACCCGGGAAGACCGTGACGATCGAGATCCTCCGCGGCGGCCAGAAGGTGACGCTCCAGTTGACGCTGGGCACGCGACCGGCGAACCCGTAGCCCCGGGGCGACGGGACGGGCCGGGGCCGACCATCGGTCGGGGCGCTGCTCAGCCCCGCTGGCGGTCGGCCCCCGAGCGCTGGCGACGAATCTCGACCCCGGCGTAGTCGAGCTGCCCCTCGATCGGGAGGCGGGGCTTGCGCACCCGCACATCGACCTCGGCGATCGGGAAGTCGGTGAGCAGCTCGTGGGCGATCGCCTCGGCCAGCGCCTCGAGGAGACGGAAGCTCGTGGACTCGACGATCTGGCGGACGTGGTCGAAGACCGCCGCGTAGTCGACCGTCTTCTCGATGTCGTCATCGACCGCGGCCGGCTGGAGGTTGAGGATCAGCTCGACGTCGACCTCGAACGGCTGCGGCTCGCGCTGCTCGCGCTCGAGGACCCCGTGGCGGCCCTGGAAGACCATGTTGTGGAGCACGATCCGGTCGCTCACGGCAGGCCTCCTCCGCGGATGATGGCGTCGCTCATCCGGGCCACACGGACGTTCGGTCGGACGTCGTGGACACGCACGATGTCGATCCCGGCGGCCACGCCGAGCGCCGTCGTGGCGAGGGTCGCCTCGAGCCGCTCCTCGGGCGGCAGGTCGAGCACCTTGCCGAGCGTCGACTTGCGCGACGTGCCGAGCAGGATCGGCCGCCCCAGCACCCGGAAGCCGCCGAGCCCGGCGAGCAGGGCGAGGTTGTGGACGGGCGTCTTCCCGAACCCGAACCCCGGGTCGACGATCAGGTCGCCCCAGGCCACGCCCGCCCGGAGCGCGCGCTCGATCGCCCGCTGCAGGTCGGCGATCACCTCGGCCAGCAGGTTCGTGTAGCGGGCCTCGGCGCGGTTGTGCATCAGGACGAGGGGGACGCCACGCTCGCCCGCCAGCCGGGCGAGGGAGTCGTCCTCGGCGACCCCCCAGACGTCGTTGACGAGCGATGCACCGGCGTCGAGGGCGGCAGCCGCGACGGCCGGTTTCGTCGTGTCGATGCTGACCGGGACGTCCGGGAACTCGGTGTGGAGGGCGGCGATCACCGGTGTCGTTCGGCGGCGCTCCTCGTCGGCGTCGACGGGTCGGTGACCGGGGCGCGTCGACTCACCGCCGACGTCGAGCAGGTCGGCGCCCTCGTCGATCATCCGGCGGGCGAGCGCGAGGGCGGCCTCGACGGCGTTGGATGGAGCGGCCTTGGCCTGAGCGGCGGCGAGGAGTCCGTCGCCGGAGAACGAATCAGGGGTGACGTTCAGGATGCCCATGACGTACGTCCGCTCAGCCCAGGTGAACGTCCGCCCGCCGATCCGGGTCGAACCGAGCGGGCCGGGCAGCCCTCCGGTCGTGTCGGTCGGCAGGTGCTGCGGATCGGTCATCAGGTTCCAGGTTCCTCCGGATCGTCCAGCTCGGGATCGTCGACCAGCCTGCCCCGGACCTCCCCCACGAGGTAGAGCGAGCCGGCGACGACAATCGGCCCGGAAGCCTCACGTAGCGCCCGGTCGAGCGCCGCGGCAGGGGTCGGCTCGATCGCTGGCCGGAACGCCGGGGTCACCGCCGCCCAGCGCCGCGCCAGCTCGTCTGCCGGGAGCGAACGCCGCAGGCCAAGGTCGGTGCAGATGATACGCGCGCGGCCGAGCGATGCTGCGCGGGCGAGCGCGGCCACGATCCCGGCGACGTCCTTGTCGGCCATGGCGGCCATGACGAGCGTCACTGGCGGCGGCTCGGCGAGGTCACCGCCGGCCAGGTACGGGCGCAGGTCGTCGAGGGCCGTCGCGAGGACGGCCGCCCCGGCCGGGTTGTGGGCACCGTCGAGGAGGACCTCGCGGGTCCCGGGGCGACCGTCGACGGTGATCAGCTCGAGGCGCCCCGGCCAGCGAGCCGCCGCGTACCCGCGCCGCCGATCGTCGGCACTCACCCGGGCGATCCCGGCGGCCTCGAGCGCGTCGAGGAGCGCATCGGCGAGCGCGACGTTCGCCGCCTGGTGCCGTCCGCGCAGCCCGACCCGCGTCGCACCGAGGCCCGGCAGCTCGACGACGATCCCGTCGCGGTCCCAACCGACGAGCGGCGCCGCGGCCACCTCGACGAGCGGGACGCCGAGCCGGCGGGCGCGGCGGCGGATGACGGCCATTGCCTCGCCCGTCGCACCGGTCAGCGCCCGATCGCCACGCTCGATGATCGCCGCCTTCTCCCGGGCGATCGCGGTGATCGTCGATCCGAGGCGGTCGGTGTGGTCGAGGTCGACGTTCGTGACCGCGGCGACGCCCCCGTCCCAGACGTGGGTGGCATCGAGCCGCCCACCGAGCCCGACTTCGACGAGGGCGAGGTCGATCCCGACCTCGGCGAACCAGCGGAAGACGAGGGCGGTCAGGATCTCGAACTCGGTCGGGTCGCCGAGACGATGCCTGACGCGCTCGGCGACCGGCAGGATTTCCCCGACCAGCCGGGCGAACGTCGCCGGGTCGATCGGCCGCCCGTTCACCGCGAGCCGCTCGCGGTACGTGACGAGATGCGGCTTCGGCGTCTCCCCGACGCGATGGCCGGCCGCGCGAAGGACGCTGGCGGCGAGCGCAAGCACGCTGCCCTTGCCGTTCGTCCCGCCGATCAGCGCGCCGCGGAACGTGCGCTGCGGGTTGCCGAGCTCGCGGAGGAGCGCCCGTGTCCGGCCAAGCCCGAGCCGGATTCCGAACCGGCCGCGTTCCTGGAGCGACCGGAGCGCGGCCGCGTAGGTGAGCTCGCTCACCTCAGTCCTTCGTCAACTCGTCCTCGTAGAAGACGCACTGGTTGAAGCGGGCGGTGAGGCAGACGTCGTTGACGTACTCCTGCTCGAGGTGGACGCCGCCGCGCAGCTGGCAGCGCGAGATGTTCGTGTCCTGCCGGATCAGCGCCTTGAGCAGGTGCGGCGCCTGGATCGGCAGTGCTCCCCGGGCGCCGGTCATGTAGAAGTGGGGACAGACGTTGCGCCGGAGGTTCGGCAGCCCGAAGGCGCGGGGCGACACGGGGAGTGGCGGGTAGCCGGGCCGCGTGACCGGCGCCGGGCCACCCGCCGGCGTCGGGCCGGGGGGCGCGGAGCGGGCGACCGTCGGGCCGGGTGACGCGGAGCGGGTGAGCGTCGGGCCGGGTGACGCGGAGCGGGTGAGCGTCGATCCGGCGACCGGTCCCGCAGGCGCCATCGGTGGCACCGGTGGCACAGGACAACCGCCAGGCAGGTAGCGTGCCGGCTGGGGCTGGCCGGCGGCGGCCTGGGCGACGATCGACCGGGCGATGCTCGCCGGGGGCCGGGTGGGGATCGGGCGTGGCACGACCGGCATCGGGCGGGGCCGACGGTCGCCCGCGCCGTGTCCGACCACGAACTGCGGCGGCGGACTGGCATCGCCTACAGGCGCGGACGGGTCGTCTCTTCGGGTCCGTTGCTTCGGGTCGCGTTCCTGCACTCCATCCTCGGGCATGCTGAGCGCCATCCTCGGGCATGCTGAGCGCGCCGGCACGCTCACCCCGCCAGAGTACAACGGTCCGCCCGTCTCCGACCACCTGGTGCCCGAATCCGCAACGTCCGTCCCCCGCCCGAGCCTGGACCGAGGCCGGGCCCTCGGCTGGATCTGCGGCGACTCGCTGGGCTCGTGCAACATCCAGTCGGGGGTCAACTCGGACCGAGGCCGGGCCCTCGGCTGGATCTGCGGCGACCCCGGCTCGGCGCACGTCGGCGGGTACGCGGTGGCCCGCAGCAGGCCGGCGGGTGGCCGGCGGGTGGCCGGCGGGTGGCCGGCGGGTGGGCGGGCGGCCGGCACCAGGAATTCCTCGTCAAAGTTCGGCTCCAGGACACTATCCGGCTCGCGGCCCGGTGCGTGCCGCCGGCGTGCCCAGATTCCGCTCCTGATCCTCGCCAATGTGCCGCCCACGAGCATCAGCGAGCCTTCCGCGCCCGATTCGGGGCTGCGGCCCGGTTCGGAGCAGCGTGATCGGCCCGAACCTCCGCGTAGTGCTCTGCCCGTCGCACATTGGCGAGGAAAGCAGGGGCGCGGGCGTGACGGCAGGTGCGAGGGGGCGATTTTCCTCGTCATCAATGCTCCCGGGTGGAGCGGCAGTGAGCACCCGCCGGTAGATTCGAGGCCGCCGACGGCCTGCTGGCCTACAGCCCGGGCTCGAGCCTTCGCGTAGCGTTCGCCAGCCGTGCAATGACGAGGAACGCCGGCCCGACGCCTTCGCAACGCCAGCCGGCCCGACGCCTTCGCGACGCGATCGAACCCGGACGCGGTCGTGGCCGCTGACGAGGGGAGGACGCGCGGCGACGTGCGACAATGCGCCCGATGGCGACCAGGCGCAGCGCACGACCCTCCCAGGTACGTCCGCGGCCCCCCTCCACCGGCCGGCCGGAGCCGACGCGGGTCAGGCCGCGCTCGTCGCTCCCGACCAGGCTCGGGCCGCACCGCGAGATCCGGCGAAACCCCGGTCTGCCGCTCGTCGTCCGCCTGCTCCTCGCCCTGTCGGTCGTCGCGCTCGGCGCGGTCGTCCTCGTCACCGCGACCGGCGGGCTCGCCAGGCTCGTCGGCGGCGTCGGTTCCGCGGTCGGCGGGATCGTCGACCAGGTCAGCGCGACCGACTCGCCGCCACCCACATCGGTCCCGGTCATCGGGGCGCCCATCCTCACGGCGCCGGTCGAGGCGTACACGAACCTGGCGACGGTCGACCTCACCGGGACGGTGCCGTTCGACGTCGTCGGCAAGAGCGACTACCGGATTCGGATCTACCTCGCCCTCAAGGACCAGCAGCCTGCGCCGATCACGGAGGCGCCCGTCGGATCGACGTCGTCGTTCACGATCCCGAGCGTCAGTCTCTCGAAGGGGATCAACGACTTCAGCGCCACGATCCTGGGTCCCGACGGAACCGAGAGCCCCCCTTCGGCGGTCGTTCGCTACGTCTACGATACGAGCATCCCGAAGATCATCCTGGCCTCGCCGAAGGACGGGGCGGTCGTCAACGCCGACACGGTCACCCTGGTCGGCAAGACCCAGTCGCGGAGCAAGCTCACGGCCCGCAACGAGGCGAACAACGCCTCGGTCACCGGTACGGCGGCTGGCGACGGCACGTTCAAGCTGACGCTGCCGCTCGAGAAAGGCCCGAACGGGATCACGATGACGACGACCGACCCGGCCGGCAACACCGGCTCACTCGTCATCGGTGTCACCCGCGGGTCCGGCACCCTGACCGCCACGCTGAAGGCGTCCGGGTATCGATTCAAGGTTTCGATGCTGCCGCACGACCTCACCCTCACCGCGCTCGTCACCGACCCCGACGGTCAGCCGCTCGAGGGGGCTGCAGTGACGTTCACCCTGAGCATCCCCGGCGTCCCGGTCCTCACCCAGGACGCGACGACCGACGCCACCGGCACGGCGATCTTCAAGACGACGGTGCCCCAGGGCGCGACCGTGGGGACCGGCCCCGCGACGGTCTTCGTGAGCACGCCCGAGTTCGGCACGACCTCGGCCCGAACGGTGATCGCGATCTTCCAGTAGCCACCGGCTGGCTCCGAGCGCCGACCGGCAGGCGGCCGGCGGTGAGGCGCTGACCGGCAGGCGGCCGGCTCCGGCCCGGTTGCGTGCCTGCCCGGTTGCGTGCCTGCCCGGTCGCGTGCCTGCCCGGTCGCGTGCCTGCCCGGTCGCGTGCCTGCCCGGTCGCGCGGTCGAATCCTTGCGCCCGGCGTCGGAAACCCGACGGGGCTTACGCACGGGGAAAACAACCGACACGGCGAGCAGTCTGACCGTCGAGTTCCTGCACCGACATGGGGATCGGCGCCCACTCGCACTGACCCATGCCGGGAACTTGCACCCGCTGTCGGGAGGCCGACCGTGCTCGGCCCTCGGAGCCGGTCGGTCGGTTCGTTGTGTGCGTGGGGCGCAAGCCCGGGCCTGGCCGGCCGGAGCGGGCCGGCCGGTACCGTCGATCGACCCACCCAAGCCGCTCGCTCTGTCGGATCCCCACGCCCGGTGTCGAGACCGAGCAGCTATGGATGGCCGGGGCACAACTCGTTTCGGCCCGCCACCACCGACGTCCTGCCACCTCCGACGTCCTGGATGTGCGTCCGGCCGCACACGATCCCCACCGCACACGATCCCCATCGACAGCACGCCCGCTCGCAGCTACCATGAGACCATGCCGATGTGGCGCTGCCCGCACTGCGGAGCCCCCCAGCGCGAGGCCGCGCGCTGCTGGGTATGCCGGAAGTCGAGCACGAGCTGCGCCACCTGCCGTCATTTCTGCCGGGGCGTCGCCGCCGGGCTCGGCTACTGCGGCCTCGACCGTCGACGCGCCCCGCTCCACGGCGACGAGATCCGCGCCTGCTGGGACCCGGCCCACCAGGCAGGTGGGCGCAGCCTCCAGCCCGCGCTCGCCGGCTCGGCATGGGCGATCGGCTCGGCCGGCTTGGCCGGTTTGGCCGCCTCGGCCGGGACGGCCGGCTCGACACGGGCGATCGGCTCGGCCGGGGCGGCCAGCTTGGCCGGGACGACGGCGGGGGCGGTGATCGGCACGGCCGGGCCGACGCTGACGATCGCACCCGCGACCGCGCCCGACGAACCAGGTCCGGCCGGCCTGTGGGGCGACCCCGAGCTCTGAACCCGGCCCGGCGCGGGCGCACGGACGGACGGCACCACCCCCCGGATCCCCGCCCGGCGGCGACCACCACCCACGACCACTGCCGACCGACCGGCCGCTACCGACCGACGGCTACGGACAGGCGTTCGATGGATCCTTCAGGGTGACGCGAATCGCCGTCCCGGGCGGACGCAGCTCGCCGGGCAGCGGGAGCTGGGCCTGGACGAGCCACGTGCCGTCGTAGACACCGCCCGGCGGCGAGGTCGACACCGTGCCGAGCACGAAGCCCTCGCTCGTGAGCTGCTGGGTCGCAGCATCCAGAGTGAGGCAGCGGTAATCCCCGACCGGCACGAGCGACGGCGTTGGTGACGCCGAGGCCGTCGGCAGGGGCGTCGCGGTCGGCTCCAGGGTGACGCTCGGGCTCGGGCTCGGGCTCGGAGTTGGCTCGGGTCCCTTCGAGACGACGTAGTTCACGGGCGTCCCGCGCGCGACCTTGGTGCCCGCCTGGGGATCCTGGCTGATCACCGATCCGCTCGGCACGATCGGGTCGAACGCCTCGGTCCGCGACCCGTTCGTCAGCCCGGCCTGAAAGATCGCGGCGAGCGCATCGGGCTCCGCCTTCAGGCGCAGGTCAGGGACGAGTACCGTCTCGGTCCCGGTCGCAACGATCACCGTGACCTGCGAACCCTTGTCGACCTTCGCGTTGGCAGGTGGCTGCTGGTCGAGGATCGTGCCGACCGGGCGGTCGCTCGGCTGGGTCGTGGTCACGAGCTGGAGGCCGAGCGTGTAGGCTGTCGAGCGGGCCTCCTCGAGCGTGCGACCGACGAAGTCGGGGACGCTCACCTGCTCGGCCGGCGGGGCGGTCGTGCCGCCCGAGACGACCTGGTAGAGCAGGTAGGCGGCCACCGCGAGGACGACGAGCCCGAGCAGTCCGGAGATCCAGACCCAGGGGCTCGTGCCGCCCCCGGAGGGTTCGGGCGCCGGCCAGGGGGGCGGCGTCGGGCCGCCGGAGCCACCGCCGAACCCGGCCTCGGGACCGCCACTCGGACCGACAGCGTAGGCGTCCTCGGGGTACGGGAGCGGCCGGGCCGGCTCGGGTCGGAGTCGGACGGGCGCAGGCGTCAGGTCGGCTGGCGGCGCGCCTGCGGCCACGCCGCCCGCGGTCACGCCGCCTGCGGCCGCCGCACTTCGGGGGGCGATCAGCGCGGCGGTCCCGGCGACCGCGACCTCGCGGGCACCGCGCGCCGCACCTGCCCCGCCTGCGCCTGCGACACCCCCTGGGCCGGTGGCGCTGCCCGCGGCCAGGAACGACTCGAGGGCATCGGCCATCGCCGCGGCACTCGGGAACCGGTCCTCGGGGGCCGGGGCGAGGGCACGGCGCACGATCGCATCGAGCGCGGGTGGCACGGACACCATGACATCGGACGGGCCGGGGGCGGCGCCGGTCAAACGCGCCATCGCGACCGACGCCGCGCTGTCGCCCTCCCACGGCCGGCGGCCAGTGAGACACTCGTAGAGCACGATCCCGAGCGCGTAGATGTCCGAGGCCACACTCGCAGGCTCGCCGCGCGCCTGTTCGGGGCTGAAGTAGTGAACCGACCCGAGCGTCATGCCCGGCAGGGTGAGCTGCGCCTCGGCGATCGCCCGGGCGATTCCGAAGTCGGTCACCTTCACCCGGCCGTCGTTCGCGATCAGGATGTTGCCGGGTTTCACGTCGCGATGAACGATCCCCCGGGCGTGGGCGGCGTCGAGCGCACGGGCGACCTCGGCCGCGATCCGGGCCGCCTGGCGCGGCGCGAGCGCGCCGTTCCGCAGGGGCGAGGCGAGATCCTCGCCCGCCACGTACTCCATGACGATGAACGGGCCGTCCGGGCCCTGGCCGTAGTCGTGGACCGAGACGATGTTCGGGTGATTCAGCGAGGCGGCCGACTGCGCCTCCTGGCGGAAGCGAGCGAAGAAGTCAGGGTCGCGCCCGTACTCGGGGCGGAGTACCTTGACGGCGACGTCGCGCCCGAGCCGGATGTCCTGGGCACGGTGGATCGTCGCCATGCCGCCCTGTCCGAGCAGCTCGACGAGCCGGTACCGGCCCCCGAGCACACTGCCGATCTCCGCCAACGAACTCCTCCGGAACACCAGGGCCACGATCGCTGCCGCGACCGGCTGGCATCGTACCGCACCGGCCCCGCGCTCCCCGGCCCACCCGCCGACTGCGGTCTGCCGGCGTGGAGACGGTCGAGCTCCCCCCGACCGTGACGATCCGCGCCTACGGATCGAGAGCGCGCAGATACTCGCGAAACTCCCGGCCGAGGTCGGGGCGCTGGAGGGCGAGTTCGACCGACGCCTTCAGCCAGCCTATCGTCGTGCCCGCGTCGTAGCGGATCCCGTCGAACCGGTAGGCGTAGACCTGCTGCTCCTCCATGAGCGCCTCGATCGCGTCGGTGAGCTGGATCTCGCCACCGGCCCCGAGCGGCGTCTGCTCGAGCTTGTCGAAGATCTTCGGGGTGAGGATGTAGCGTCCGACGATCGCGAGGTTCGACGGTGCCTCGTCGGTGAGCGGCTTCTCGACGACCCGCGAGACCCGGTGGAGCCGCCCGTGGTCCATCGCTTCGACCGTCGGATCGACGGCGATGATCCCGTAGCGGTTCGTCTCCTCGCGTGGCACCTCGACCACCGCCACGACCGAGCTGTGCACCTGCTGGTAGGCGTGCATCAGCTGGCCGATGCACGGCCGGTCACCAACGACGACGTCGTCGGAGAGGATGACCGCGAACGGCTCGTGCCCAACGAGCTCCTTCGCCATGAGGACGGCGTGGCCCAGCCCCAGCTGCTCCTTCTGGCGAATGTAGGCGACCTGCGCCAGGTCACTGATGTGCCGGATCTGGCGCAGCATCTCGATGTCGCCGCGCTCCT
>JAJYXX010000371.1 GCA_021801545.1 Chloroflexota bacterium
CACGGTGACGAAGGAGGTCCGTGAGGCGGCGGCAGCCGAGCAGGCTGCCCAGCAGCGCCTGCCGCCGGACACGCGCGGCCTCGTCGTCATCATGGCCGATATCGCGCGGGGCGGCCTGAACCAGGCCGTCATCACGATCGAGCTCGCGAAGGGGAAGCTCGCCGCCGCGGCCGACGCCCTCGATTGGGCGGCGGCCTCCGGTCCGGCATCCCCCGGCCCGACGGCCGAGCCGCTGGCGCATCCCACCCCCTGATCTGGCGCGCGGTAGACTGCGTTCGATCCCGTCCACGCCAGCGACGGCGGCCTGATCTCGCCGCCGGGAGGACCCACGCCCGATGCAGTTCCGTGTCGTCACCGACCAGCCCTGGGATGTCGAGGCCGACGTGCTCGTCGTCCCGATCGTCGGTGAGCCCGCGTTCGGCGGGTCGCTCGACGAGCTCGATCGCCGGACGGACGGTGAGCTTCGTGCGCTCGCCGCCTTCGGCGAGTTGCGCCCGAAGCGCTATGCGACGGCCCTCGCGGCCCCGGGCCGGTTGCCGGTCGGGCGGGTGCTCACCGTCTCGGCAGGCGATCCTGGCGGGGTCGACCGCGAGGTCGTCCATCACCTTGCCGCCGCGGCCGAGCGTCGGCTCGGCGGGCGGACCGTGCGACGCCTCGCCTTCTGGCTGGGGGACCTGGCCGACAGTTTCGAGGGTGACGCGGCCGTCGTCGTCGGGATCCTCGCCCGGGGCCTGGTCGAGGGTGGCTACGAGCCCGGCGCGATCTACCGCGAGACGGTCGAGGGCGCGCCACCGGTGCTCGACGAGGTGATCATCGTCGCCCCCGGGACCGATCCAGCGGCCCTCGAGGCGGCCGTTTGGCGCGGCCAGATCATCGGCCAGGGCGCGAACACCGCGCGGACGCTCGCCAATCGCGCCTCGAATGACGTCAGCCCATTCGTACTCGCCGAGGAGGCCAGGGCGATCGCCGAGCGCCACGGGCTCCATGTCGACATCATCGGTCCCGAACGGGCGACCGAGCTCGGGATGGGGATGTTCATGGCGGTCGGGCGGGGCAGCGACAACCCGCCCCAGATGATCGTCCTGCGCTCGGGCGGTGAGGGCGAGACCGATGCCCTCGGGCGGCATCTGGCGATCGTCGGCAAGGGCGTCTGCTTCGACTCGGGCGGGATCAGCATCAAGCCGTCCGAGCGGATGGAAGAGATGAAGATGGACAAGACGGGCGCCGCGACCGTGATCGCCGCGATCGCGACCGTCGCCCAGCTTGCCCCCGGGACGCCCCTGCTCGCGGTCGCCCCGGCCGTCGAGAACATGCCCGGTCCCCACTCGACCCGACCGGGCGACGTCGTCCGCGCGCTCAATGGCAAGTGGGTGGAGATCACGAACACGGACGTCGAGGGGCGGCTGATCCTCGGCGACGCGCTCACCTATGCCGAGCGGCTCGGGGCGACCCACCTGGTCGACGTCGCGACGCTCACCGGCGCCGTCGGGCGGGCATTCGGCAACCTCGTCACCGGCGCCTTCGGCACCCCGCAGGACTGGTACGAGGCGGTCGCGGTGGCCGGCGCGCGGGCGGGCGAACGGTACACCCAGATCCCGCTCGTCGACGACTACGTTCCGGACATGGAGAGCTGGTACGCCGACCTCCAGAACGCCGGCCCCGCCGAGGCCTCGCTCGTCAAGAGCGGACTGTTCATCCGGGAGTTCCGGACCAGGCCGTGGGCTCACCTCGACATCGGGGGCACCGCCTACTTCCGCAAGCCGACCGCCTACGCGCCGCGCGGCGCGACCGGCGTGACGCATGCCACCCTCGTCGAGCTCGCGCTCGCGGGGGCACGGCCCGCCTGACCGACCGGATGAGGCGGGTCGGCCGCTCGAGCAGCCGCGCGTCGTGATCGAGCCGTTCGGTCTCGTTCTCGGGCTCGTCGGCGTCGTCTGGGGTCTCCTCGCCGACCGGATCTCGGCCCGCTGGCCGCCGCACGAGGACGGATCGGTCCGGCCGCCCGACTGGCGGACCGTCGTCGTGGCTGTCGTTGGTGGCGCGGCGATGGGGGCGCTGCCGGGACGGTTCGGCGACGCCGGGCCGGTCGAGATCGCTCTCTTCGGAGGCTATTTCCTCGCCCTCGTCCTCCTCCTCGCGACCGATCTCGACCAGCGACTTCTGCCCGACCTCGTCACCCTGCCGCTCATCCCGGTCGTCCTCGTTGTCGGGCTGGCCGGGGCGAACCCGCTGGTCCGGGACGACCTGCCGGCCGCGATCGCGGTGGCGGTGGGCCTGCCGCTCGTCCTGTTCGTCCTCTCGATTCCGTTCGGCTCGGGCGCGATCGGGCTCGGCGACCTCAAGCTCCTGGTGAGCGTCGGACTGATTGCCGGACTGTCGCGGACGATCGTCGGGGTCGTGAGCGGGGCGCTCCTCGCCGGGGTCGTCGTGCTCGGCCTCCTCGCCACCCGCCGGGTGACGCTGCGCAGCTACATCCCGTTCGGACCGTTCCTCATCCTGGGCGCGATCTGGGGGGTCCTCGGCGGTCGCTGAGTCGAGCCGGCGACCGGCGGCGGGCCACGCGCCCGGGGTCGGTGCGTGGACGCACCGGTTCTGGAGGCCATCGCGCCTACTAATCAGCACTAAACCACCCCGGACCGTTGACACAGCCCGGCTCTCGGTGCATCCTCGTTCATCATCACAAGTAAACCGGTTTAGCTCTCGCTCGGGGAGGTCCTTCGAGGGCCTCGGGGGAGGGGTCCGACACGGAGGAGGGGTCGACTTGACGGCCTGACCGGCCGTCCGCGCTCCCGGTCGAGCACCGAGCGAACTGACCGCGCGTTCCAGAGACTCGTCGCCAGATCGTCGGGCGCTTGGCCGGCGCTCGACTCCAGTGCCCGGAGGTAGGTCGATGCGCCCAGTCGTCCGTTCCCGCTCGCGCGGTCTCGCCCGTCCGCCGCGGCTGATCCTCGTAGCCGCCGTGCTCGCGCTCCTGTCGTCGCTGCTGCCGGCCGCGCCTGGCGGCCCGCTCGCGCCGCAGCCCGCGCTCGCCGGGCACACGCCTACGCCCGCCTCGGTCAACCTCGCCGGTAATCTGGAGTCGGAGGCGACCGCTGGCGTCTGCGGTGACTGGTCGCCCGATTGCGGCGGCGCGCCGACCCCCCGGCCGAACGACTTCGCCGCCCAGCCGAACCTCGTCTACCTCTTCCAGTCAGCGGCGATTCCCGTCGGTTCCTACGACTACAAGGTCACGATCAACGGGAGCTGGTCGGAGAACTACGGGGCGAACTTCCAGCAGGACGGGCCGAACATCGGGCTGACGCTGGCCACCCCTACGAACGTTCGCTTCTACTACGACCACAAGACCCACTACATCGCGGACAACGTCCGGAACACGATCTACACGGTGCCGGGCAACTACGCCTCGGCGATCGGCTGCTCCAATTGGGCCCCCGACTGCCTCGGCTCGCTCATGAGCGACACCGACGGCGACGGTGTCTTCACCCTCGTCACCGACGCGGTCGGCGCCGGGAGCTACGAGTTCAAGATCACCGCCGGCGAGTCCTGGGCCACGAACTGGGGCGAGGGTGGCGTGCCGGGCGGGACGAACGTTGGGTTCACCGTGCCCGGTGCCAGCTTCCGGGTCACGTTCCGCTTCGACACCGCCACCTACGTCCCGAGCGTCCTCGTCGAGAGCACCCTGCCCAAGCCGGACAACAACGTCGAGTACCTCGGGCTCGGCCACGACAGCCAGGATCTCGTCTACCGCCAGCCGTTCGGCGCGGTCACCCAGGGCACGCCCGTCAAGCTCCGCTTCCGGACGTTCACCAACGACGTAACCGGCGTCCGGGTCCGCCTCTACGACACGGCCGCCCACGGCGAATCGCTCAGGACGATGTCGAAGGTCGCGAACGACGTCGACTGCTTCGACCCGGTGCTCAATGCCAGGGCCGGTTGCGACTACTGGGAGACGTCGGTCACCCCGACCACCCTGACGACGCTCTACTACCGCTTCATCGTCAGCGACGGCACGGCCAGGGCCTACTACGCGGACGACAACTTCAAGGACGGCGGCTGGGGAGTGGCGACGAGCGCGGCCGTCGACAACAGCTACGTGATCACCGTCTTCGATCCCGCCTTCCAGCCCATCCCCTGGCTCAAGGACGCGGTCATCTACCAGATCTTCCCCGATCGCTTCGCGAACGGGCGCAAGGACAACGAGCCGGCGGCGAGTGAGCCGCGCTACGCATATCCGCCCGATGAGAGCGACCAGGTCCTGGTGAAGAAGTGGGGCGATCTCCCCGAGGGCTACTGCCGGAGCTACCAGGATCCCGCCGTGCCCTGCGCGGAGAGCCCGCGCGGTCGAGACTACTTCGGGGGCGATCTCAAGGGCGTCGACCAAAAGCTCGACTATCTCCAGTCGCTGGGCGTCACGACGATCTACTTCAACCCGATCTTCGAGGCCGGGTCCGACCACGCCTACGACACCCGCGACTACTACCGGATCGACCATCGCTTCGGGACGCAGAAGGACTGGGACAACCTCCAGAAGCACGCCGCCCAGCGGGGGATGCGGATCGTCCTCGACGGGGTGTTCAACCACGTCAGCTCGGACAGCCCGTACATGGACCGCTACGGCCACTTCCCGGAGGTGGGAGCATGCGAGAGCCTCGTGTCTCCGTACCGCAGCTGGTTCTACTTCCGGCCCCGGGTCGGGGGCCCGTGCGTCGGGCCGGACGGTCCGAACACGATGGACTACGAGTCCTGGTTCGGGTTCGACTCGCTGCCGGTCCTCAACAAGTACGATCCGGCCGTCCGCGACCTCATCTATGGCGGCCCCGACGGGGTCGCGCCGTACTGGCTCAACGCCGGGGCGGCCGGCTGGCGCCTAGACGTCATGGGCGACGGCTCGTTCCCGCCATCGTTCTGGCCCGAGTTCCGGGCGGTCGTGAAGGGCGTCAAGCCCGACGCGCCGATCATCGGCGAGCTCTGGAAGAAGAGCGACGTGCTGCCGATGATCCATGGCGACGGGGCCGACACGGTGATGAACTACCGCTTCCGGAACGCCGTCCTGGGCTTCCTGGGCACGGTGGACGACAAGGGCTTCGTCGACGACGGCGCGACAAACCAGCCGCCTTCGCTCTTCGCTCGCAAGCTCCTCTCGGTCCGCGAGGACTACCCCGACGCGGTCTTCTTCAACCTGATGAACCTCGTGGATTCGCACGACACGCAGCGGATCCTCTGGTCGCTCACGCCCGGCCCGAACAACCGGGAGGCGAAGGAGTTCGACGCGGTCAACCTGGCGCTGGGCAAGCAGCGTCTGCGGTTGGCGGCGCTCATCCAGATGACCGTTCCAGGCGCGCCGACGATCTACTACGGGGACGAGGTCGGGATGACCGGCGCCGACGATCCGGACGACCGGCGCACGTTCCCGTGGCTGGGCGCCACCGGAAGCGGCGGACCTGGTGGCGACCTCGCCCTCCGCGACTGGTACGCGCGCCTCGCCTGGATCCGCTCGGCGAATGCGATCCTGCGCGACGGCGACCTCCGCTTCCTGCTCACCGACGACGCGAACCGGACGATGGCCTACGCCCGGAGCGAGCCGGGTGGGGCCGCCATCGTGGCCGTCAACCGCACCGAGACCGGCCCGCAGACGCTGTCGATCCCGCTCGGTGGCTACCTGCGCGACGGCGTCGCGTTCCACGATCTCCTCGGCGGCGGCGCGTATGCCAGCGCCGGGGGGACGCTCTCGATCACCCTGCCCGCGCTCGGCGCGGCGCTCCTCGTCGCCGATCCCGGCCAGGACCTGACCGGTCCCGATGCCCCGACGAACCTCGTCGCGACCGCCGGCAACGGCGTCGTCGATCTGGCCTGGTCGGGCGTTCCGGGCGCCTACGGGTACAACGTCTACCGCAGCCCGCTTTCGGGCGGCGGCTACAGCAAGATCGGCACGGCTGCCTGGACGGTATACGCTGACCTGACGGTCACGAACGGCAAGCGCTACCACTACGTTGTCCGGGCGCTCGACGCCCTGGGCAACGAGGGCCCGGCCTCGAACGAGGCGGCCGCCACGCCGGCGTTCCCGATCGGCTACGCGGTTCTCCAGTGGCCCAAGACGATCTCGATCACGATCGGCGAGACGACGCCGACGATCTACGGGCAGATCTATGTGGCCGGGCTGACGGACGCCGCCGGCCCTGCCGGGGCGATCCTCGCCCAGGTCGGCTACGGCACGCCCGCGTCCGACCCCGCCGGCTGGGCGACCTGGCGGGCGATGACCCACAACGCCGGCTGCGGCGGCTGCGGGAGCAACTACGAGTACATGAGCACGCTCAGGCCGATGGCCGTGGGCACGTATGATCTCCTCGTCCGCTTCTCCACCGATGGCGGCGTGAGCTGGGCGTACGGCGATCAGGACGGGTTCTGGCCCGGAGAGTCCGGCACAGACGTGCCAGGCGTCCTGACGGTGACGCCGAGCTCCGACACGACGGCGCCCGACGCACCCATCGGCCTCGTCGTGGCGAACTGGGGGGCGAGCTTCATCGACCTCGCCTGGACCGCTCCGGCGGCCACGGACGTCGCCGAGTACCGGATCTATCGGAGCGAGGAGGAGGGCCCGTTCGCGCTCCTTGACACGATCGCGGCGCCGGGCACCGCGTACAGCGACGGGAGCGTCGCGAACGGGACCACCTACTCGTACTACGTGACGGCCGTGGACGGCTCGCTCAACGAGTCGTCGGCCTCGAACATGGTGACGCAGAAAGCCGCCGCGAAACTCGTAGCCGTGACGTTCCGGGTTCGCGTTCCCGCCTCGACGCCGCCCGCGGACACCGTCTACATCCCGGGCGACATCGCCCTGCTCGGTCCGTGGAACCCGGGCAAGCAGGCGATGACGTCAACCGTTACGCCGGGTATCTGGGAGGTGACCCTCGACATCCTCGACGGTACGGCCCTCGAGTACAAGTACACCCGCGGGACCTGGGACATGGTCGAATGGTGGGGGAGCATCATCTCCGTTGCCAACCGGCACGTGACGATCAGCTACGGGACGACTGGCACCCAGTTAGTGGATGACACCGCGACCGACTGGGGGTCCGGCTCGGACGATCACAAGGCTGTCCAGTTCTGGCGTGATCCACTCGTGCTGTCGACGACCCCGGCATCTGGCTCGTCGGGGTCGGCCCCGGCGAGTGTCGTCGTCACGTTCGAGCGCGACATCCAGCCGGACGGCGTCGACTACTCGAGCTCGGTCGTCGTGAAGCTCGGCGCATCCACGATTGCCGGGTCGGTCGTCGAGTCGGCGCCGGGCGTGCTCACCTGGACGCCGGCCACATCACTCGCGGCCGGCGCCTACGAGGTGACGGTCTTCGGCGTGAAGTCGGATCTCGGCGGCGCCAGCGTCCCGATGCAGGCTCCGTACGTGTTCGCCTTCACGGTGAGCTGAGCGGCTCTCACCATCCGCTCAATCGGCCGGCGGGTCATCGTGACCCGCCGGCCGGGTCCGGTGGACCATCGGGCGGGTTGCGAGAAAGGCCGCCCGCTGACACACTGGATCGGCGAGGTATCATGCCCGCGAAGCCGGAGTCGTCCTGAGGCAGGTGCCCGCGGCAGGACGGCGACTCACCGGC
This sequence comes from Chloroflexota bacterium, assembly GCA_021801545.1. GTDB lineage: Bacteria > Chloroflexota > Limnocylindria > Limnocylindrales > CSP1-4 > JAKAHU01. Next base: position 7,608 of record JAJYXX010000371.1, read on the forward strand.
GGGCGTAGCCGCACCCGCGCCCCGGCGCGCGAACGGAGCTTGCTCGCACGATGACGACGCCACAGTGATCCGCCGCCCCCAGCCCGACCGCCGACCGTCGGCCGGATCGGCGCGGCCTCGCCGCCGCCGCCTGATCGGGCTCGCCGTGTTCCTGTTCATCCTGCCGCTCGTCGGCGGCCTGTCAGGTGTGCCCCGGGCCAGCGGCGACGAACTCTCCGACGCGATCGCCCACCAGAAGGCGCTGGCGGCGAAGATCGCGGCCCAGAAGAAGCAGGTCGTCCAGCTCAACGCGCTCCAGGCCGATCTGAAGGGCCAGATCGCCGACACGAACGCCGCGCTGGCCGGGATCAACGCCGACCTGGCGGTCGTCCGGGCGCGGATCGCGAAGCTCGGGGACCAGATCGCGGTCGTGAAGGCGGACTACCTCGACCTCGTCGCCCAGCTTGCCGACCTGGACCGGCAGCTCGCTTCGATCCAGGCCCAGGAGGCGGAGAAGGCGGCCGATCTCTCCGAGCGCAAGGCGATCCTCGCCGCCCGCCTCCGGGCCGCCTACACGGCCGACCGGACGAGCCTGCTCGAGACGGTCCTCTCGGCCGGTTCGTTCGCCGATGTTCTCACGGAGGTCGGCAACCTCATGGATTTCAGCCAGCAGGACCGGGCCCTCGCCGAGCAGATCGCCCGCGACCAGGAGACGCTCGCCGCGCTCCGGGTGTCGGTGACCGAGACGCGAACGCAGACCGACGCCCTGCGGGTGGAGACTGCCCACCAGCGCAAGCAGCTCGCCGACCGGATCGGTGACCTGAAGACCGCCCGCGACCAGCTTGCCCGGCTCGAGGCGGAGACCGCCCGGCGGCTCGCGATCCAGCAGGCGAACTTCAGGAAGCTCGCCCGCAACCGGGCGGCGATCGCCCAGGCGATCCGGGAGGACCAGGCGGCCCAGGCGGCGCTGAAGAAGAAGATCGATGCCCTCGTCGCCCGCCAGCGACAACTGGGCAACATCCCGTCGCAGTACAACGGGACGCTCAGCTGGCCGATGGCCGGCAACGTCACCCAGGAGTTCGGCTGTACCGGCTTCCCGTGGGAACCGCCCCGGGGGAGCTGCTCGCACTTCCACCAGGGGATCGACATCGCGGCCGACATGTACACCCCGATCCGGGCCGCGGGCGACGGGACGGTCCTCTTCGCCGGCCCGAACCCGTACGACCCGTATCCGAAGGCCTGGATCGTGATCATCGCCCACTCCCAGAACCTGATCAGCTGGTACGCGCACATCGACAACGCCACGCGCCCCCCGGCGGTGCGGCCGGGCGACGTCATCAGGAAGGGCGACGTCATCGCGTACGTGGGGATGACCGGCAGGACCACCGGGCCCCATCTCCACTGGGCCGTGGAGTTCAACGACGAGTTCGTGAATCCGCGCCTGTTCGTCTGATTCGAGCGCTCACGAAACGTTCACCGGCCGATGATCCCGCCGGGCCCGGTGCGTGCTAGCATCGACTTCACGAGGACCCTCGACCCGCGTCGGGAGAGCGTTACCCAGAGTGCGAAGGAGGGGTCGGGTGAAGCGAACGATGGCGGTGATCCTCGCCGGCGGCGAGGGCGAGCGATTGTCGATCCTCTCTTCCGTGCGCGCCAAGCCGGCGGTCCCGTTCGGCGGCAAGTACCGGATCATCGATTTCGCGCTCAGCAACTGCGTCAACTCCGAGATCGACAACGTGATCGTCCTGACGCAGTACGCGCCCCGCTCGCTCGCCGACCACATCGGTCTCGGGCGACCGTGGGACCTCGACCGGACCCGGGGCGGCGTCCGCCTGCTCCAGCCGTACCTCGCTCGCGGTCGTGTCGCCGAGTGGTACCGGGGCACGGCCGACGCCGTGCTCCAGAACATGAACGTGATCGAGCACGCACCCGGTGACGCGATCCTGGTGCTGGCCGGTGATCACATCTACAAGATGGACTACGGGCCGTTCGCGGCCGCCCATCGCCGGAAGCGCGCCGACGTCACGGTCGCGGTGCGCCGCGTGCCGCTCGCCGACGCGACGCGGATGGGGATTCTGGGC
>JAJYXX010000121.1:0-2014 GCA_021801545.1 Chloroflexota bacterium
TCCCGGTGACGATCCGGCGCAGTCGTGGCCAGGAGATCGGCGCCGCCTGTGGGCAGCTCGCCGCGGAGCGAGCCGGGGAGCCGCCGGCGCCGGTCGTCGCCCGCCGCAGGGAGCGGATCGTGGCCGCCAGCGCGGCTGCCCTGCGCGGCGAGCGGAGCCGCGAGCCGCTGGTCGCCGGGGTGGGGGAGTAGGGCCGACCGTGGGGACCGGACGAGCGCGGCTCGCCGCGAGCATCCTCGATGCCGATTTCGCGAACCTCGGTTACGAGGTCCGGCGGGTCGTCAAGGCCGGCGCCGACCGGATCCACCTCGACGTCATGGACGGCCACTTCGTGCCGAACCTGACGTTCGGACCGAAGGCGATCAAGGCGCTCCGCCGGGTCACCGGGGTCCCCTTCGACGCCCACCTGATGATCAGCGAGCCCGGTCGCTACATCGACCAGTTCCTCGACGCGGGTTGTGACTCGGTGACGGTCCACGTCGAGATCGAGGAACCGATCGAGCCGACGCTCCGGGCGATCCGGGCCGCCGGCCGTGCGGCCGGGCTGGCCCTCAAGCCCGCCACCCCGCTGAGCGCGCTCGAGCCCTACCGCGAGCTGCTGGACATCGTCATGGTGATGACGGTCGAGCCGGGCTTCGGCAGCCAGTCGTTCATGAGAGATGCCGCCCAGAAGATCCTCCCGGCGCGCGATCTCCTCCGGCACAAGGCGTTCGGGGGCGAGGTCCACGTCGACGGCGGCGTGAACCGCGAGACGGCCGAGATCGCCGGCGGGCTCGGCGCGGACATCCTCGTCGTCGGCTCGGCGCTCTTCACGAAGGGTCGCAACATGGGCCGCGAGATCCGGCTGATCAAGGCGCTCGCCGACGAGGGGTTCCAGTACCAGCTCAACGATGGCAAGCCGCCGATCCCGCGCGACAACTGGGTGACGTTCGTCCAGCTGCCGAAGGTGTTCGCCCGCCGCTTCATGAACGAGATCGAGGCGGGCGGCATCCCGGTCCTCATGCTCCGCGGCGACGGCCAGATCAACCCCGACGGCATCCGCGACTACGAGGTGAAGGTCCCGGCGATGGCGGAGGCGCTGACGATCGAGCGGCACGCCGAAGCCCGCGAGCGCTACCTTGCCGAGGCGGAGGCCTGGCGCGAGCGCCTCCGCGCCGGCGAGGGCTGAGCAGGCGTGCGGGCTCTCCTCCAGCGTGTCTCCCGGGCCGAGGTCCGGGTCACCGGCGCACCGGTCGGGCGGATCGGGCCGGGCCTGCTCGTCCTGCTCGGGGTGGGGCCGGAGGACGATCCGACCGTGGCTGTCGAGCTGGCCCGCAAGATCGTGGAGCTGCGGATCTTCCCGGACGATGCCGGCCGGACGAACCGCTCGCTGCTCGAGGTCGGGGGCGAGGTGCTCGTCGTCAGCCAGTTCACGCTCTTCGCCGACACCCGTCGCGGTCGCCGACCCGGCTTCACCGGGGCCGCCCCGCCGGCGCAGGCCGAGGCGCTCTACGGAGCCTTCTGCGACCAGCTGCTGGCGCAGGGCGTGCGGGTGGAGCGCGGTCGCTTCGGAACGGAGATGGAGGTCGAGCTGGTGAACGTCGGGCCGTTCACGATCTGGCTCGACACGGCCGCACCGGGCTGAGCCGGGCGGGCGGTGACGGCTGATCAGCCGGGCCCGGCCGGCTGATCAGCGGGCGGACTTGCCGAGCGTGCGGCGGCAGCGGGTGCAGATGCGCAGGCGCTGACTGACGCCATCGCGGGTGATGACGAGCGGTTGGAGGTTCGGCTGGTAGCGCCGGTGGGCGCGCCCGCGGTTCATCCCCGACGACTGGGGATTGAAGCCGCCCATCGATTCCTTGCCGCACACGGCACAGGCACGAGCCATCGGTTGTCCTCAGGATCTGCTGGAGGGTGCGTCGAGCCACGTCCGGCTCGAGCGGAGGCGTATGATAGCACACCGGTCCGGACTCACCGGACGGCCGCCCGACCGCCCGGTCGTGTCAGCGGCCGGTTCGACCACACCACGAGGACC
>JAJYXX010000121.1:2114-9489 GCA_021801545.1 Chloroflexota bacterium
TGGAGGGTGCGTCGAGCCACGTCCGGCTCGAGCGGAGGCGTATGATAGCACACCGGTCCGGACTCACCGGACGGCCGCCCGACCGCCCGGTCGTGTCAGCGGCCGGTTCGACCACACCACGAGGACCTCTCCGCATGACCGAGCGCCGCGTGCCCGGCCGTTCCCTCGTCACCCGGCGCGCCCTCGTCGACATCATCCGCCCGGCCGTCGCGGGCAGCTACGGTGTGACCGGCTTCGCCTGCGCGACGCCGGCCGAGCGCTTGCTCGGCCGGCTCGGTCTCGTCGTGCCCGGGATCCGCGTCTCGCTGCGGGACGGCCTGGCGGTCGAGCTGCGCCTGACGGTGGCCTACGGTGTGCCGGTTGCCGAGGTGGCGCGGCAGGCCGATTCGGCGGTCCGCTACGCGCTCCGGCGGGCAATCGGGCGGGAGGTCGACCGCCTGACGATCCACGTCGGGGGGATGCGCTACGAGCCGGCGTCGGCCGTCCCAACCGTGCCGCCGTCCGCTGCGTCGATCACCGATGAGAAGCTCGAGTCGCTCGCCCAGATGGAGCAGGCGGTTGCTGCGGTGGTCGAGGCCGGGGGCGACCCCGGTTGATGGCACGCCGGTCCTGCGACGGGGCAGGGCTTCGCGAGAGCTTCCGGGCCGCGGTCACGAACCTGGAGGCGCACGTCGACGAGGTCAATGCGCTGAACGTCTACCCGGTGCCCGACGGCGACACCGGGTCGAACATGGTCGCCACGGTCCGGGCCGCGCTCGACGAGGCCGGGCGGACGGACGCCGGGGGCGTCGACCGGGTTGCTGCTGCCCTCAGCTTCGGGGCGCTGATGGGCGCCCGCGGCAACTCGGGCGTCATCGCCTCGCAGATCTTGCGCGGCATCGCCGAAGGGCTCGCCTCGAAGCGTCACTTCAACGCGCTCGACCTGGCCCATGCCCTGACGGTCGGGACGCAGACTGCCTACGCGGCGGTCGGCCAGCCGGTCGAGGGGACGATCCTGACCGTGATCCGCGAGGCGGCGGCGGCCGCCCGGGCGGCCGCCGAGCGCGAGAACGACCTCGAGCATGTCCTGGCGGTAACGGTCGAGGCAGCCGGGGCGGCGGTCGCGGCCACGCCCTCGCTCCTGCCGGTCCTGCGCGAAGCGGGCGTCGTCGACGCCGGCGGCCAGGGCCTGCTCCGGCTGCTGGAGGGTGCGCTCGCCTATCTGCGCGGGACCGCGACGCCGGTGGGGGCCGGTGCGCCAGGGGCAGGCCAGGCCCGGGGAGCCGGTCCGGCCGCCCGGCCGTCGACCCTTGTTTCCCTGGCGGACGAAGGGTTCGGGTACGAGACGATGTTCCTCGTCCAGCCTCGGCCCGGCCAGGCGCTCGACGTCGATGCGATCCGCGCGCGACTCGGGCAGATCGGCGAGTCGGTCCTCGTGGCGGGCGACCAGCGCGGGGTCAAGGTCCACGTTCACAGCGAGCGACCGGACGAGGTCCTCTCGCTCGGGCTGTCGCTCGGGGTGCTCAGCCGGATCAGCGTCGAGAGCCTCGACCAGCAGGCGCACGACGTCCGTGAGGGCCGGGCGGCGAGCTTCGCCGGTGGGGTGATCGGCGAGGCGGGCGGCGGCGTCGGGGCGCCAGGCGAGGTGACCGGTGGCGTTGGGACGCCGGGCGAGGCGCCGACCCTGACCCGGTTCGCGGCCGCCGAGGCGATCGGCGCTGACCGCTCCGTCGCGCCGGCCACGGCAGCAGCGGGCGAGGAAGCGCGCCGCCGGCTGGCGGTCGTGGCGGTCGCTGCCGGGGACGGGTTGGCTGCGATCTTCAAGTCGTACGGCGTGGCCGCGATCGTGCGCGGCGGCCAGGCCGCCAACCCGAGCACGGGTGAGCTGCTCGCCGCGATCGATGCCCTCGAGGCCGACGAGGTCTTGCTCCTGCCCAACAACCCGAATGTCATCCTCGCCGCCCGCCAGGTGGTCTCCCTGGCGCGCCTGCCGGTCCGGGTGGTCGAGACCCGGAACGCGGCCGAGGGGGTGGCGGCGCTGCTCGCCCTCGACCCGTCGCTCGACGGCGCGTCGAACGTGGCGTCGATGACCAGCGCCGCGCGCTCGATCCAGACCCTGCTCGTCACGGACGCCGTGCGCGACGCGAAGATCGGCAGCCGCAAGGTGAAGAAGGGCCAGACGATCGTGCTCGATCCCGACGACGGGCTGGTGGCGGTCGACAGCGAACGGAGCCGGGCCCTGCTCGGCGCCCTGGCCACCCTCCGGCCCGGCTACGAGCTGATCACGCTCTACTACGGGGACGGGGCCGACCTCGCCGAGACCGAGGGCGTCGCGAAGCTGATCGCCGGCTGGCGCCCGGATCTCGAGGTCGAGGTCATCTACGGCGGCCAGCCCCACTACCGGTACCTGGTCGCCGCCGAGTAGCGTGGCTCGCCCGGCCGCTCCACGCCGCCAGCCCGCGCCGCCGTCGCCGGTCGAGCTCCTCGAGCGCGAGATCGCCCTGAGCGGCCTGCCGGGCGCCGTCGCCCTGAGCAGAACGTTGCGCCGGCTCGACATCCGGACCGTCCGCGACCTCCTCTTCCACCTGCCGCGACGGTACGAGGACCTGCGCGAGATGCGCACCCTGGCCGAGCTGGCGACGGTCGAGGAGGGGACACCGGTCAGCGCTCGGGTCCAGGTGCGGAGCCTACGGGTCGAACAGACGATCCGCCGGCGCGTCCAGCGCACGACAGCGGTCTTCGGCGATGGCACCGGTGAGGCCGAGGCGACCTGGTTCGGCCGGCGGTTCATCGAGCGCCGGCTCCACGAGGGCGACTGGGTCGTCATCAGCGGGCGGGTGAAGCGGCGGGGCTGGATGACCGTCTTCGACAACCCCGAGTTCAGCCCCGACGACGGGACCGCCGTCCTCCATGCCGGCCGGATCGTCCCGGTCTACCGCGTGACGGCCGGCCTGACCGTGACCCGCCTGCGGGTGGTGATCCGGGCGTCGCTCGATCGGGCCGGTCGCCACTACCCCGAGTACCTGCCCGGGGATCTGCTCGCTGCGGAGCACCTGATGCCGATCGCAGCCGCGATCGAGGCCGCCCACTACCCGGCCACGTTCGCGGAGCGCGACGGCGCACTCCACCGGCTCGCCTTCGACGAGCTGCTCGCGCTTCAGGTCGGGATGGTCGCCCGCCGCCGCCAGCGCGAGCGCTCGACCGGGGCGCCGATCCGGGCCGGTGACGCCGCCGACCGCGAGATCCGCGGCGCGTTCAGGGAGGCGCTTGGGCGGCGGCTCGGCCGGCCGGTCGAGCTGACGGCGGACCAGCAGAGCGCGATGAGCGCGATCCGCGCCGACCTCGCCGCGGGCGAACCGATGCTCCGCCTCCTCCAGGGCGACGTCGGCTCCGGCAAGACCGCAGTCGCGGCGTATGCCCTCGCGCTCGTCGCCCGGTCCGGGCACCAGGGCGCCCTCCTCGCCCCGACCGACCTGCTCGCCCGCCAGCACGCGGCGACGCTCGGCGACCTGCTGGCCGGGCTCGGCCTCGAGGTCACCCTCCTCACCGGTTCGCTCGACGGCGAAGGGACGAAGGTGGCGCTCGGCCGGATCGCCAGCGGTGAGGCCGGGGTCGTTGTCGGCACCCACGCCCTGATCCAGGAGCGGGTGACGTTCGCCCGCCTGGCGCTCGCGGTCATCGACGAGCAGCACCGGTTCGGGGTCGAGCAGCGCGCCCAGCTCGAGACGAAGGCAGGCGGTGGTGCGCCCCACGTCCTGTTGATGACCGCGACGCCGATCCCACGCACCCTCGGCCAGGTGCTCTACGCGGACCTCGACGTCTCGGACCTGCGCACGCCGCCCGAGGGGAGGCTGGCGGTCCGGACCGCGATCCGGCGCCCCTCCGAGGTGGCCCGGCTGTGGGCGTTCGTGCGGACCGAAGCCGCGGCCGGCCACCGGACGTTCGTCGTCGTACCGGCGATCGAGGAGACGGAGGACGAGGCCGCCGTCGCCGCCACGGCGGAGGCGGAGCGGCTGCGCAAGCTCCTGGCGCCGCTCCGGGTGGACCTCGTCCACGGCCGGCTGCGGGCGGCCGAGCGCGACGCGGCGCTCGTCCGGCTGCGCGACGGGGAGCTCGACGTCCTCGTCGGCACGACCGTGCTCGAGGTCGGGGTCGACGTGCCGAGCGCGACCGTCATGGTGATCGAGGGCGCCGAGCGGTTCGGCCTCTCCCAGCTCCACCAGCTGCGCGGCCGGGTCGGCCGGAGCGATCTCCAGTCATACTGCGCCCTCGTCTCCGACATCGAGGAGGGGACGGTCGGCTGGGCCCGGCTCCGGGCGGTCGAGCAGACGAACGACGGCTTCGCGCTCGCCGAGGCGGACTTCGAGCTGCGCGGCGAAGGTGACGTCCTCGGCCTGGCCCAGAGCGGCCTGCCGCGGCTGCGGATCGCCTCGCTCCAGCGTGAGGACCATCGCCTGTTGGCCCGCGACGCACGGCGCCACGCCGAGGCGCTCCTCGACGCCCAGGGTCGCCTCCGTCCCGGCGCCGGGGCGGGGCTCGCCCACGAGCTCGAGCGCGGTTGGCTCGCCCGGGTTGCGGCCGGTGAGCCGGCGAGCGGCGCCTGATGGCCGACGCCGGTCGAGTGATCGCCGGACGGGCGGCTGGCCGGCGGCTCGTCGCGCCGGGGGACGGGACCCGGCCGCTCGGGGACCGGGTGAAGGAGACGCTGTTCGCGATCCTCGAGCCGGACCTGCCCGGCGCGCGCATTCTCGATCTCTTCGCCGGCAGTGGGGCCGGCGGGATCGAGGCGCTCTCCCGTGGCGCGGCGTGCGCCGTCTTCGTCGAACGCGATCCCCGTGCCGCCCGGACGATCGAGGAGAACCTCCGGCGCTGCAGCCTGGCCGGTGAGTCGGCGATCGTCCGTCGGAGCGAGGTCCGGGCGTACCTGGCCGGTCAGGCGGCCCAGGACGGCCCGTTCGACCTCGTGCTCGTCGACCCGCCGTACGCCGAGCCGGAGCTCCTGCTCGAGGTCCTCGGGCGGCTCGGCGACGAGCAGGCCGGGCGGCTGCTCCGGGTGAACGGGCGGGTCGTGGCCAAGTACTTCTGGCGCGCCTGCCCGCCCGACTCGATCGGGCTGCTAGCATCGGACCGGACACGGCGGTTCGGTGAGTCGGCCCTCACCTTCTATCGCCGCCGGTCGCCGGACGTGCCGGTCCGGCCGGAACAGGAGGGCGCATGAGTGTCGCGGTCTATCCGGGCTCGTTCGATCCCGTCACCCACGGCCACCTCGACATCGTCCGGCGCGCCGCCGGCGTCTTCGATCGACTGATCATCGCCGTCCTCGCCAACCCCCGCAAGACGCCCCTGCTCGGGGTCGAGGAGCGGATCACGATCATCCGCCGCTCGCTCGACGAGACGGCTGTCGACGCGGACAGGCGGATCACGGTCGAGGCGTTCGACGGCCTGACGGTCGAGTTCTGCCGGGCCCGTGGGGCGCGCTTCATCGTCCGTGGCCTGCGTGCCATCTCGGACTTCGAGAGCGAGCTCCAGTTCGCCCACAACAACCGCAAGCTCGCCCCCGAGGTCGACACCGTCTTCTTCATGACCGCCCTCGAGCACGGCTACGTCAGCTCGAGCCTGGTCAAGGAGATCGCGCTCTTCGGCGGCGACGTCAGCGGCATGATTCCCGCCGCGGCCGCCGAGCGCCTCGTCGCCGCTCTGCGGCCTTCTGGCCCGACCGGCGAGGTGCGATAATCTCGACACTCGCGCCGCCGTCGGCGCCGCAGCCCAGGAGGGCGGTCCGATCGACATCATCTTCCTCGTCGAGCGTCTCGAGTCGCTCCTCGCCAACGGGAAGAAGCTGCCGCTCACGAGCAGCGTCGTCGTCGACCAGGTCGCCGCGCTCGACCTCATCGATCAGCTTCGGGTCACCGTGCCGGAGGAGGTCCGGGCCGCCAAGCGGATCAACGCGGAGGGCGAGCGGATCATCGAGAAGGCCCAGGAGGAGGCCGAGCGGATCATCGCCCGGGCCCAGGAGCAGGCGGCCTTCCTGATCGAGGAGCGCGGCCTGACCGAGGCCGCCCGAGACGAGAGCCGGCGGATCGTCGAGCTCGCCGAGCGCGACGCGGAGGAGGTCCGCCGCGGTGCCGATGAATACGCCGCCTCGGTGCTGATCGGCCTCGAAGGCGATCTCGTCCAGACGCTCCAGAGCATCAAGAAGGGGATCGCGATGCTCGACGAGCGACGGGCCGCCCTGCGCGGGGCGGCGGGAACGGACGAACCCGACGACGACGGCGTTGACGTGGACGAGGTCGAGGACGAGGACGAGCCGGAGGGCGTGCGGCGGCCGGTGCGCCCGTGACCCCCGGGCTGGCGGCCGAGCTGCTCACCTACAACGTCGCCGGTCTGCTCGGTGAACTGCCCGGCTCGTCACGGACGTATGTGATCGCCGGTGTCATCGTCGATCTCGGGCCGGACCTCGTCCAGGCCGACCCGGTCGAGGGCTCGGTGCGGGTCGCCCGGACGAACCGCGGCATCCTCGTCACCGGTCGGCTGACGGCGAGCCTGGCGATGACCTGCAGCCGCTGCCTGCGCGAGATCGAGGTGCCCCTCGGTCTGATGCTCGAGGAGGAGGTCCTGCCGAGTATCGACATCGCGACCGGGCTGGCCCTCGACACGAGCGCCGAGCCGGACATCCCCCGGCTGACTGATCACCATGAGCTCGAGCTCGAGCCGCTCGTCCGCGAGGCGATCCAGCTCGCCGAGCCGATCGCGCCGCTCTGCCGGACCGACTGCCTCGGGCTGTGCATCGTCTGCGGCCGCGAGCTCGCCGAGGGTGACCACGAGCACGGGCCGGAGGCGATCGACCCCCGGCTCGAGGCGCTCCGGGGGTTCCGGGTCGACGATGGCGGCGATCCGGGGTAGACTCCCCCGTCGGCCCCGCCGTTCGGTCGCCGTGCGCCCGGCCCGGCCGTTCCGAACCCTTGCTTCCCCGGGCGGTCCAGGACCGGATCGCTCGATCAACGTCACTCGAACGGAGGATCACGCACGATGGGTGTGCCGAAGCGCCGGGTCTCCCACGCTCGCCAGGGAGATCGGCGGAGTCACCTCGCGATCTCGACGCCGCGGCTCGAGGAGTGTCCGCACTGCCACGAGTCGAAGCTGCCCCACCGCGTCTGCCCGACCTGTGGCTACTACGCCGGACGAGCCGCGATCGAGGTGAAGAAGCCGTCGGACGAATCCGCTTCCTGAACCCGTGGACCTGAGCTCCGTCCGCACCACCGGCGAGGAGGGGTACGTCCGCGTCGCGGTCGACGCGATGGGCGGGGATCACGGCCCCGAGGAGGTCGTGCCGGGCGCGCTGCTCTACGCGCGGGCGAACCCCGGCGACACGATCATCCTCGTCGGGCAGACCGAG
>JAJYXX010000201.1 GCA_021801545.1 Chloroflexota bacterium
GTGCCGATCCTCCGCCCGGTGCAAGAACGCGGCCGCCGGACCGCATGCCGTGCCGGTTGTTTTCACCAGCCGCAAGCCCGGTCGGGTTTCCGACGCCGGGCGCAAGAAACCGGACCACCGGGCCGCCGGACCACCGGGCCACAGCGGGCGGCGACTGGCGCGCTTGGCGCCGGCAGCACGGCCCGGAAGCAGCAGGATGCCACCGGCGGGATGCCACGGCCCGCTCGGCGGTCAGTCGAGGCCCGACAGTGCCCGCGCCTCCGCCGGGCTGAGCGGCGGCTCGCCGGCCAGCGCCCGCAGGCGGTTGACCCGGTCGACAATCGGCGGATGGGTCGCGAAGAGCCCCGATGAGCGCGCTTCCCATTTCTTGATCGGATTCGCGAAGTAGAGGTGCTGGGTGGCCCGATTCGCGACCTCGAGCACCTCCCGGTCGGAGGCGATGACGGCCAGGGCTCGCTCCAGCCCGTGCGGGTTCCGCGTCAGCTCCACCGACGATGCGTCGGCCAGGTATTCCCGCTGGCGGCTGACCGCCAGCTGCACGAGGCGGGCCGCGATCGGGGCCAGGATCGCCAGCACGAGGGCGATGAGAAAGGCGATCGCCTGGAGCCCTCCCCCACCCCGACCCTCGTCCGAGGAGCGACGCCCGAACCCGCCCCAGAACGTGGCCCGCAGGAAGAAGTCGGCCAGGAGCGCGACGCTCCCGACGAGCACCCCGACGAGCAGCGAGAACCGGATGTCGTAGTTGCGCACGTGCGAGAGCTCGTGGCCGACGACGCCCTGGAGCTCCTCGCGATCGAGCTTCTGGAGCAGCCCGCTGGTGACCGCCAGCGACGCGTGCTGCGGGTCGCGCCCGGTCGCGAACGCGTTCGGAGCACTGTCCTCGATGATGTAGACGCGCGGCATCGGCAGGTTCGCGGCCAGGACGAGCTCGCGGACGACGTTGATCAGCTGGGGCGCAGACCGTTCGTCGACCTCCCGAGCGCTCGACACCGTGAGGATCAGCTGGTCGCCTGCGTAGTACGAAACGAGGGCACTGAGGAGGCCGATGACGAAGGCGAAAGCGGTGATCCCGATCGCCCCGGCCGGGCGGCCGGTCCAGGCGTAACCGATCGCGAAGCCGAGCGCGGCGAGGATCGCGACGACGAGGAACCCGAGCAGGAACGAGTTCCGCCGGTTCGCGGCGATCTGCTGGTAGAAGGTCATGGCCATGGTGGATCTGGCGGGCTGGCGCCGGCGCGAGGCCGGGCGCGTCCGGTGTCGGTCAGCGCAGCTGGACGACCGGGACCTCGGCCGCCCCCGGCTCGGCCTCGAAGAAGTCGCGCTTCGTGAAACTGAACGCTCCGGCGACCAGGACCGTCGGGAAGGTCGCGATCGCGGTGTTGTAGTCCATCACCGTCGCGTTGTAGTGCTGGCGCGAGAAGCTGATCTGGTTCTCCGTCGTCGTCAGCTGCTCCTGGAGCGAGAGAACGTTCTCGTTCGCCTTGAGCTGCGGGTAGTTCTCGACGACCGCGAAGAGCGAGCGCAGGGCCCCGGTCAGCACGTTCTCGGCCGCCGCCTGTTCGACCGGACCGCGCGCGCCGGCGGCAATCGCGTTCGCCCGCGCCTCGGTGACCTTCGTGAGCACGTCCTGCTCGAACTCCATGTAATCCTTGACGGCGTTCACCAGGTTCGGGATCAGGTCGTGGCGACGTTTCAGCTGAACGTCGATCTGCGCGAACGCTTCGTCGATCCGCATCCGGCGCTGGACGAGACCGTTGTAGGTCAGGATCAGCCAGCCAACGACGAGCGCCGCGGCGACGACGATGACGATCAGCGACAAGTTGTCCATACCCCCTCCTCGGAATGGCGGGTCGGCGGCACGCAGCCGCCGGTCAGCGACGATTCTACCAACGCCCCGCCGGACGGGAGTTTCGGACGGGAGTTTCGAACCGGCCGCACGCGGGTCGGGCGCTGGTGGGCGGTACAGGGCTCGAACCTGTGACCTCCTCGGTGTAAGCGAGGCGCTCTGACCAACTGAGCTAACCGCCCGACGCGGGCAGTATGCCCGACACGACGAACGGGCGACCGGTCGGCCGGCCGCTGGAAGATCGGAGGGGTGGTGCCCAGGCCGGGACTTGAACCCGGATGACTTGCGTCATACGCCCCTCAAACGTACGCGTATACCAATTCCGCCACCTGGGCCTGAGCGCCGGCCGGATCCCGAACCGAGGGTGGTACCGAGGAAGGGATTTGAACCCATACGCCCTTGCGGGCACTAGCTCCTGAAGCTAGCGCGTCTACCAGTTCCGCCACCTCGGCGCGGACCCGTCCAACCGACTCGCCGCAGCTCATCGGCCGCTGGCGAGACGCCATGTTAGCACATCCCAAAATCGATCCCCGGGGTCACCCAGCTGGCGAATCGTCGGGCCGGTGACCGCATCGCCGAGCACGACCGGCAGATCGCGGAAGTAGAGCGGGAGCACGACCTGGACCTCGGCGAGGAACGCCTGGAGGGCCGAATATGCCTTCTGGCGGGCCGCGAGCGAGCCGGGTTTGCGAGCCGCCGTGAGCTTCTCGTCGAGGACGAGGCTCTGGACCCCGGAGATGTTCGACCCGTTCGACGTCGCCTGGCTCGAGGCGAGGAGCGGGTAGAGATCCGGGTCGAGGCCGATGTTGATGTCGACGACGGCCAGCGAGAACGAGCCGGCCTGGAGTCGCCTCGCGAGATCGGCCGCCTTCAGGCCGTTGAGCTCCACCTTGAACCCGAACGAACTCCACGCCCTGGCGACCCGGCTCGCGGTCGCGTACGTGATCGGGTTCGAGCCCTGCTCGGGGGCGATGATCGAGAGGACGAGCGGCTTCGTCGCCCCGGCCGGCGCCCAGCCGGCCGTCAGCTTCCGCCAGCCAGTCGCCCGCAGGAGCTTGCCGGCGGCGCTCCGGTCGTAGTCGACCGGCGTGCTCGCCTTCGGGTCGAAGGCCCACGAATTGGGCGGAATCAACCCGTCGGCTCGGCCCGCCAGGCCAGCCAGAACCGAGGCAACGAGCGCGTCGCGGTCGGTGAGCGCAAGGAGCGCCCGCCGGACCCGGGCGTCGCGGAACACGCCCTTGCCCCGCTGATTGAGGATGACCGCGGTCAGGGTCGTCGTCGGGTAGCGCAGCAGGTGCGAGCCTGACTCCTCGGCGAGCGCCACAGCCGAGCTCGGCGGCAGACCCACCGCGGCGTCCAGGCGTCCCGCCCGGTAGGCAGCCGTGAGGCCCGCCACGTCGTCAAAGAACTCGATCCGGATCGCCTCGAGGTACGGCAACGGCCGGGAGGGACGGGGCGAGGCGGTCGGTGAGGCGAGGCTGTCGATCGGCGGTGAGCCGGACGCGCCGTCCGGCTCGACCGAGGGCGCCAGCGCGGCCGGGACGAGGTCTGCGACGAGGCCGTCGAGACGAACGAGCCGGAACGGCCCGCTGCCGACTGGGGCGCGGCTGAAGGGGCTGGCCGCCAGCTCGGCCACCGGCACGTCGGCCAGCAGGTGAGCCGGCAGGAGCGGCTGGGTCATCGCCTGGAGGAACCCGCCGAGCGGGGTCGCGAGGTCGAACCGGACGGTCCGCTCGTCGAGCACCGTCACGGTCACCTCGCGCCAGGAGGTCGCCTGCGGCCCACCGTAGCCGGGATCCTGGAGCGTCCGGAACGTGAACGCGACATCGCCCGCAGTCACCGGCACGCCGTCCTGCCAGACAGCATCGGCGCGGAGGCTGAACGTGTACCGGGCGCCGGTGCGATCGACCGCCCAGGACGAGGCGAGGTCGGGCAGGAGTTCGCCATCCGGCCCGAGCCGGACGAGCCCGCTGAAGATGAGGGCGACGAGCTCCTGGTCGGCGGCGGTCCGCGCGGTGATGGGCGTGATCGAGCTCCAGCGGCCGAGGATCCCCTCGCGGTATGGCTGAACCGCCGGCATGCTCGACGCCGGCGCCGACGCGGATGCCGGCGGGCCGACCGGCACGACCGACGGGAACGCGATGAGCGAGGCGATGACGACCAGGGCGCCGATGAGCGCCACGACGGCCGCGCGGTCGCGGCGATTCACGGGATCAGATCCTCGCCAGGGCGGCCCGCTCAACCGGCTGGTCGTCCGGGGCGCAGGCGCGCACCGGAGCGGGCACGCGGCTCAACCCCCGGTCGGCGCGAAGACGAAGCTCGACAGCGAGAACACGACGAACAGGACCATCAGGACGATCGTGAACTGCCAGAGGCGGCGCTCGACACCCCGCCGACTGCGGTAGACGGCGGAGTCGCCGCCGAACGTGCTCGACAGCCCGGTGCCCCGGGCCTGGAGCAGGATCGCAGCCATGAGGGCGATACTGACGATGATCTGGCCGGCGGCCAGGAAGGGATTCACAGGTATCTGGACCTCCGCTGAAAGCCCGGGGATGGTACCACACGGCGCCCGACCGGAGCTCGGCCGACTCTCGGAGCTCGGCCGACCGACGACGGACGCCAGCCGACCGACGGGCACCGAGCCGCCGCGCTTCCCGGCGCTTCCCGGCACTGCCCGGCACTACCCCGCGCTCAGCCCTGCGCCGCGGCCGCCTTGCCCTGCGCCGCGGCCGCCTTGCCCTGCGCCGCCACCACCTCCATCGCCGCCCGAACCCGGTCCTGGTCCCCCAGGTAGCGGTGGCCTCTCGGCCGGAGCTCCTCGTCGAGCTCGTAGACGAGCGGCACCCCGGTCGGGATGTTCAGCCCGATGATCTCCTCGTCCGAGATCCCGTCGAGGTACTTGACGAGCGCCCGGAGACTGTTGCCATGGGCGGCGACCAGGACCCGGCGCCCCGCCTGCAGAGAAGGCGCGATCGTCTCGTGCCAGTAGGGCAGGAACCGGGCGACCGTGTCCTTCAGCGACTCCGCCCGCGGCAGCTCCGCGTCGGTCAGCTCGCGATAGCGCACGTCGTGCCCCGGAAAGCGCGGGTCATCAGGCTCGAGCGCTGGTGGCGGCACGTCGTAGCTCCGTCGCCAGAGCCGGACCTGCTCCTCGCCATAGGCCGCCGCGGTCTCGGCCTTGTTCAACCCCTGGAGCGCGCCGTAGTGGCGCTCGTTCAGGCGCCACGAGTTGTGGATCGGGATCCACATCAGGTCGAGCTCGTCGAGCACGATCCAGAGCGTCCGGATCGCCCGCTTAAGCACCGAAGTGTAGGCAAGATCGAACGTGTAGCCCTCCTCGCGCAGCAGTCGGCCGGCCTCGTGGGCCTCCGCCATGCCGGCCTCCGAGAGGTCGACGTCGGTCCAGCCGGTGAACCGGTTCTCGCGGTTCCAGGTGCTCTCGCCGTGGCGGAGCAGAACGAGCCTCGTCATCGGGCCACCTCCAGGCGGGCCCGCGCGGTGACCGCGGCCCGGCCGACGATCCCGGCCATCTCGTCGGGCTTCAGCGAGGCGCCGCCGACGAGCGCACCGTCGATCGAGGGTTCGGCGAGGAACTCGGCGATGTTCGCGCTCGTCACACTGCCGCCGTAGAGGATCGGCAGCGTGGCGGCCGTCTCGGCCGGCCAGCCAAGCCCCGTCAGCACCGCCCGGATCGCCTCGGCCATCTCCGCCGCATCGACGCCCCGCGCATTCCGCCCGGTGCCGATCGCCCAGACCGGCTCGTAGGCGACGACGAGCCCGCCCTCGGCGAGCACCTGCGGGTCGTGGCCGGCGAGCGCGCCCTCGAGCTGGCGGGCGCCGACCTCGCTCGCCCGACCGGCCTCGCGCTCGGCGAGCTGTTCCCCGACGCACAGGATCGGCCGCAGGCCGGCCTCCAGTGCCCGCCCCAGCTTGCGCCCGATCAGCTCGTCGGTCTCGCCCGCATCGCGACGGCGCTCCGAGTGGCCGACGATCACCCAGGTCGCGAGACCGACGAGCATCGGGGCGCTCACCTCGCCGGTATAGGCACCCACCCGCTCGTGGTGGACGTTCTGGGCGCCAACCTCGACCCCCTCCCCGACCACGGCGTCCCGGACGGCCGCGAGAGAGACGTACGGCGGGCAGATGACCCGCACGACCGACGGTTCGCGTGTCCGCGCCGCGATCGTCCGGGCGAGGTCGCCAGCGTCGGCGGGTGTCGTGTGCATCTTCCAGTTGGCGGCGATGATCAGCGGTCTCATGACTCCATGATGACAGCCCGCGCGGCTGGCCGGCGCCCCGGGTGCGCGCGGCGCCTCCGAGGGCCGAGCTCCGCGTCCTCCCGGAGCCCGCGACTCATGCTCCGCTGCCCGACGCCTTCGTCGTCGTGGAGCGCCAGGCGCTCGAGTCGCTCGAGCGAGCGCTGGACGCTCGAACGGTGGAGCCCGAGCCGCTCGGCCAGTTCGCCGAACGTTGCCTCCGGCGTCTCCCGCCGGGCGCCGGCGACGAGGCGCACGACGTACGGCTGCTCGGCCAGGCGCCCGTCGTCCTCGAGCTGGCTGATCGCCGCCAGCTGGCGAGCGGCGGCCGCCACCGCCCGCTGGAGGTTCGCCGACTCGGCGTTGATCACCCGGTTGATCTCTCCGCGCAGCGCCCGCGACACCTGGCGCGCCTCGAGCTCGAGGAGCGACGCCCCGGCCCCGATCCGGCGCAGGAAAAGCCCGACCGACGCGGCGCTCTTCCAGGTGACGACGCCGCGCCCACGCCGGATCCGCCACGATGCCGGCAGGTCGAGTTCGGCCAACCAGCCGGCCAGGATCGGCGCCTCCTCGGGATCGACGACGAACTCGAGATGCGATCGCGAGGAGGCAAGGCTGAGCGAGCCGCGCGCCAGGAAGCGGCCGCGCAGGTAGGCGAGCCGGCAGTGCTCCGGGGTGCTCGCCCAGTCGAACCCGGCCGACGCGGACTGCCCGTCGGCCGGCGCGGCATCGACGACTCGAACGTGCTTCGTGCGCCGGCGCTCGCCGAGCAGCCGCCCCGCATCGGTCACCCGACCGAGCCGGACCGCCAGGCGCGCCACGGCCGCCTCCCGAGTCGCGAGCGCGTTGCCCAGCCCGGCCGACTCGGCCGCCCGGTCACACGGTCGCACCGGATCGATCGCGGCGAGCTCGGCCCGGATCGCCTGGACGAGATCGCGGTCGACCTGGCTCATCCGTGCCGGATCAGGCCGTCCGAGCGCTAACCGCGGTCCGCCGCCGGGCACCGCCCTCGCGCTCGACGAGCCGCAGGAGCGCGGCGGCCAGGCGGGCCGGGTCGTGGTGATGCGGGTTCGCGGAATCGACGAGCTCCTCGAGGGCAAGGCGCGGCGCGCTGCCCGTCGCGGGCGGCCAACGCAACTGGACCGGCGTTCCGTGCCACGTGTCGGGCGGCAGGTCCCGGAGCCGGCTGTTGGCCAGCACGAGGTCGACGAGGGCTGGGCTCGTGTGCCCGACGAGCGCCTCGACGTGGTCGGCGAGATCGTAGCCGGACGTCTCGCCCTGCTGCGTTGCGACGTTGCAGACGTAGACCCGGAGCGCCGGCGCGGCGATGATCGCCTCGCGGATCTCCGGCACGAGCAGGCTCGGCAGGATGCTCGTGTACAGGCTGCCCGGGCCCAGGACGATCAGATCGGCCTCGCCGATCGCCCGGACCGCGTCCCCGGACGGGCGGACGGTCATCGGCGTGATCCAGACGCGCTCGATCCCGCTCGTGCGGGCGATCAGCGACTGGCCGTGGACCTCGTCCCCGTCGCGCCGCCGGGCATGGAGCGTGATCGGCGTCGGCGAGACCGGCAGGACCTGGCCGCGCACGGCAAGGACGCGGTTCACCTGGCGGACACCCTCCTCGAAGTCGCCGCCCTCGACCGCGGTCATCGCCGCGATCAGCAGGTTGCCGATCGCATGACCGCCCAGGCTGTCGGGCACCTCGTCGCCCGGGAAGCGGTACTGGAGCAGGCGGCCCATCAGCGGTTCGGCATCGGCGAGGGCGACGATGCAGTTGCGGATGTCACCGACCGCGGGCACCCCGAGCTGCTCGCGCAGCTTGCCCGACGAGCCGCCGTCGTCGGCGACCGTGACGACCGCCGTCAGGTTGCTCGTGTGCTCCTTCAGGCCCCGCAGGAGCGTCGAGAGCCCGGTCCCGCCGCCGATCGCGACGACCCGCGGCCCGCGGGCGAGGAACCGCTTCTGGTAGATCACCTCGACGAGCGGGGTCGCGCCGCCGCTCGGGCGGAACGGGTCCATGAGGACCCGCACGACCCGCAGCGAACCGACGACGAACAGGATGGCCCCGGCGGTGGCGAGGATCGTGCCGCGGGCGACATAGGGCAGGAACTGGAGCGTCACGAGGTAGAGGACCGCCTGGAGCGGACCATCGACCTCGACGTCGCGGTAGACCTGGCGGAGGGCGAGCGCGAGCGCCAGGGCGAGGCCGAGCTCACCGACGAAGACGACGAGAAGCCAGCGCTTGATCCCCATCCCGGGCCGCAGCCAGGCGGCCACGTTGAGGTTCGGGTGGAGGCGCCGGCGGAGGCTCATGCTCGATCGAGCTCGCGATGGAAGACCGAGACCGGCCCGAAGTCGCGTTCGCGCAGCCAGGCGGCGAGTTCCTCGGCCACCACGATCGAGCGATGGTAGCCGCCGGTGCAGCCGATCGCGATCGTCAGGCGCGTCTTGCCCTCCGAGACGTAGGCCGGGACCGTGAAGTCGAGGAACGCCTCGAGGAACTCCAGGAAGCGCCGGGCGACCGGCTGACCGAGGACGAACGTCCGGACGACCTCGGTCAGACCCGAGAGCTGGCGCAGCTCCTCGATGTAGTACGGGTTCTGCATGAACCGGACATCGAAGACGAGGTCCGCCTCGAGCGGGACACCGAACTTGAAGCCGAAGCTGATCAGCTGGACGGCGAGCCGGCCCGGACCGGTCTCGTCACCGAGGTGGGCGAACAGCCGCTCGCGGAGCTGGCGGAGCGAGAGGTCTGAGGTGTCGAGGACGACGTCGGCCTCGTCGCGGACCGGGTCGAGGAGCCGTCGCTCCTCGGCGATCGAGCTGGCGATCCCGCGCTGGTCACCGAGCGGATGGCGGTGGCGCGTTTCGGAGAAGCGGCGGATCAGCACCTCGTCGCGTGCCTCGAGGAAGATCACCCGCGGGTGGATGCCGCGGCCCTCGAGCGCGCCGCGCATCGCGGCGAACGCGAGCGGAGCATCGCCGGCCCGGACATCGAGCACGATCGCGACCCGGACGAAGCGCGCCGGATCCCCGGCCACGAGCTCGGCCAGCTCCGGCAGCAGCTCACCGGGCAGGTTGTCGACGCAGGTGTAACCGAGGTCCTCGAACAGCTTCGTGGCGGCCGTCTTGCCGGCCCCCGAGAGGCCGCTCAGGATCACGACACGCTGGGCTCCGGCGGCCGTCGGCGACCCGGGCAGGCCGTCGGCTCCCGGCAGAATGGACATCGCGCCTAGTCTACCGCCGACGTCGATACGCCCCGCGCGGGGGCCAAGTCGACCGGCGAGTTCAGTGTCCGCCCATCCGGACGAGGACGATCGAGAGCTCGTA
>JAJYXX010000337.1 GCA_021801545.1 Chloroflexota bacterium
GGCCGGAGGGTCGGATCGTCGAGACCGACGTGCGGGCTGCCGCCGAGCGCCCGGCAGCCCCCGGACCCGTGGCGGCCGCCGGACCCGGACCCACGGTCGGCGCGCCGCCCGCTCCACCAGCGACCGGCCGCAGCGAACCGCTGACGCCGATGCGCCGCGCGATCGCCGACCGACTTCGGGCCGGCCTGGCCGCCACGGCTCAGCTGACGATCACCGCCGAGGCCGACCTGACCGCGCTCGGCGAGGTGCTTGCGGTACTGAGCGAGACGTCCGAGACCCGCTTCTCCTACACCGAGGCGATCGTGCGCGCCACGGCCCTGGCGCTCTGTGAGCACCCGCGGCTGACCGCCCGCCTGAGCGGTTCATCGCTCGTCTACCCGGACCGGATCGACATCGGGGTCGCGGTCGCGCTCGACGACGGGTTGATCGTGCCGGTCGTCCGCGACGTCGACCACAAGGACCTCGCGACGCTCCGGGCGGAGATCGGAGCGCTCGCCGAGCGGGCGCGCAGCGGTGCGCTCGCGCCGGCCGACACCGAGGGCGCCTGCTTCAGCGTGACGAACCTCGGCCGCTACCGGGTCGACGCCTTCACACCGCTCCTCAACCCGCCCCAGACGGCGATCCTGGGCGTCGGGCGAGCCCGCTTGCGGCCGGCCGTCGTCGACGGGGCAATCGTCGCCCGGACCCTCGTCGTGCTCAGCCTGACGTTCGACCACCAGGTCGTCGACGGCGCGCCCGCGGCGGCCTTCCTCGACGCGCTGATCGACCTGCTCGAGGGTCCGGAGCGTCTGCTCTCGGTCCCCTGAGTCCTGATCGTCAAGTCAGGCGCCCGATCCGCTCCCGAGGTTACCCTCCGTGGACGACCTCGCCACGGGCAGCAGTAGCAGTGGGCCGGGCCGCGGCCTGGATGCTGGCCGGCACGAGCACGACTCTGGTGCCGGGGGGCGGTGATCGGCGCAGCTGCCCTCGGACGAGCCTCCGTCTCGCTGATCCCGGCTCCCGTAGTCCGAGAAGGATGATCCGGTGGCGTTCTGGGCCGGGCTGGGCCGGGCTGGGCCGTCTGGCAGCCGTGACCGGACCGTTGAGCATCGGAAATGCGCGCGCGTAGTCAGGGAAGGCGTACCGGAGGCGTAATCTGCCTCCGGCGAGGCTTCGAGCGCAGCCGTCGGCGCAGTTCCGTGCTCCCGTAATCCTTCTGGGACTACGGGGTTCGGTATCGCGGGTCGGTCACCCGCGCGTAGTCAGGTCGCCTTCCGCGGCGAAGGGATTCACCCGTGCAGTGGGGTGCGGCCAGCCCCGCACGGCAGACCCCGGTGCGGCCAGCCCAAGCACACACCGTCGAACACACTTCATCGCGACCGGGCCTCGGACATCGAGGTGGCCGGTTGGTAAATCGGACCTCGACATGAGGTGGCCAGAGAGCGGGAGCCATCGCTGGGGGCCTACCTCGCCTGGCGTGCAGAGGAAGACGCTGGCCCGGCGCACTCGGGACGATGAACCCACGGTCATGACCACCAGCGACGGACCGGAGAGCTGGCGTCCTGTCAGTGTTCGGATACCCTCCGCTGTCCCGGGGCAGTCCGGGTTGGGCCCGTCTGGTCGACGGGGGCTGGCTGATGCACGAGGCGAACCGCAGACCCATCGGACAGCTCGAGCTCCACGAGCAGCGGGTTGTTCGACACCGCCCGGACAGCGCGAATCCGCTTGCCGACGGCGGCTTCGAGCTCAAACCCGATCACGGGCGTCCGCAGGGCATCGGCCCGCGCAAGGGCAAACCGGAGCGCGGTCCTCGCGTCGTCGGTCAGGACCGCGAGCCGTGCGACGATCGAATGCCGGTCGATGGTGGCGCGAAAGGTGGGGTCCACCGCAGACGCCGGCAGGTTCGTCTGCGGCAGGGCCGGGACGCCGAACAGGCCGATCACGGCTTGCGCGGCGATGGCGTCGGGTGCTGCTCGGAAGGCTGCCGCCGAAATGAGCGGAGACACGACGACGAAGCGATCGAGATCCGGATCGTCCTCCGCGGCGGCCAGGGCGTCTGCCTTGCGCATGCCCTGCCGGCGCAGCTCGCGATAGCGCTCGAGCAGTTCCCTGTCGAGATGGCAATCATGGGTCACGACCATCGCCGGCGCGTAGCCGGCAAGCGCATCGACCGGGCCGAGCTCGGGTTCGGATCCGAACGGGAACCGGTGGCGGTCCTGGTCAAGTCCCTGCCATCGTGACGGCACCGGCGCCTCCGGCTCGGAGAGCCGACCGAGCGGAGCCAGGATGATGTCGCCCTGCTGGAGGGGCGCGTCGGCGTCCGTTCGATAGAAGGGCTCCGGCGTCATCGAGCCGTCGGTCGAAACGCGGCACGTCTCACCTCGACCGAGCGCTCGGGCTCGGCGAACGCTGCGACCTCGTCCGGTGAAGGCGCTTCGAGATCGGCTCGCTCCGCCAGGACGAGGTCAGGATCGCCGATAAAGCGCCGTGGCGGGGCGGGGCTGATCGTGCCTGCGCGAAGCGCGGCGAGCACGGCAGCGTACGCTGGCTGGGTCGGGGCACGTGATGTGGTCACGAGCAACTCACCGACCTCAACGTCGTATGCCTCGGCCATGCCGAGCAGCGTCTCCCAGCGAACCTGCTTCGTGTGGCCTCGCTCGATCCTGCCGAGTTCGTCTGGGCGGATTCCGATCCGCCGTGCGGCAACAGCGAGGGACAACGATCCGCGCAGTGCTCGTGCGCGCAGCACGAGCGTGCGGCCCGGCCGGGCTGCGACGGTCGCCGCCCCCGAACGCTCGATCGATCCTGTCCGCGTGATCGTCATCTCAACCCTCTGGTACCGGCGATAGCCGGCTGCCATCATGGGTGATACCCGGTCACGTGTCAACTCCTGACTCGTCAGGCTGTCGTAGGACAGCGAATCCGTCCGAGCTAGTTGGCGGTTACCCAGAACGTGGGGCCGCGCGGGCCGTTCCTGGTCGCCGGACTGGTCGCACGTCGCCCCGCCAGAGAGGGTCGGTCGGTTGATCGCGTTGGTGCATGGGCGCGCAAGAAGCGCCGATGGAAGAAGAAGGCACAGCAGCAGCGGCGGCAAAAACAATGGTGGAGATGGGGGAGAGTCGAACTCCCCGTCCAGGACCCTTCACCAGGGACCACTACGAGCGTGTCCGATGCTTTATCGTCGACCGGTCAGGCGGCCATCGGCAGCCTCCTGATCGGTCCAGTCGCGTGCCCCTAGATCGGGCTTGATCCCCGGCTACGCGGCGCTTGCCGGGGCCGCATCCCCGCTGAATGACGCTTCCACGACCCGCGGGGAGGAGGTCGCTTCCACGCTCACCTTACCGCCTAAGCGGCGAGGGCGAGAGCAGGCTGGCGGTTGCCAGTTACTTCGGTTTGCCGCCTGTTTTACGAGGCCTGACGGCACCTCGGCTCGCGTTCCCTGACAGCCAGGCCCTGTCGAAACCACGCATCCCCACAGGACCGAACACCCGTTCGGCGTTCTGTTCCATTCTAGCCGAGCGCGGCCGATCGGCCAAGGGGACCATCGCAGCCCGCATCCGTGGGTCCGAGGCAGAACCGCTCACCCGGCAGGTGAACAGTGCCGTGTCGCGGTACGCTCCTTCCCCAGAGGGAGGTGATCGATGCGCAAGCCCCTGGCCAACGCCCTGGACATCGACCTGCGGGGCGGCCTGACCGACCAGGTCACGCCCCATGCAGGCGCAGCCCTGCTGATCGACTGCATCCGCCGGTCCGGCGTGCCTGCCGCGGCCGAGCGCCATCTGCCCCCCAAGCGCTCGCCCAAGGGGCTTGACCAGGGCCGGATGACCGAGGCCTTCCTGCTCCTCTCGGCGCTCGGTGGCGAGTGCCTCGACGACTTCGAGCACCTGCGCCGGGACCAGGGCCTCGCGGCGCTCACCGGGTACCAGCTGCCCGCCGCGGCCACCGCGCGCCAGTGGCTCGATCGCTTCCATGAGCCCGAGCTGCTGGCCGGCCGACCGACGCAGGGCAGCTTCATCCCCATGGAGTCCGATGGCCTCGCTGGTCTGCGCACGCTCCTGACCACCGCCGTGCGCGCCTACGTCGCGACCGTGCCGACCGAGCGGTCCGTCACGCTCGATGTCGATGCCCATCTCGTCGAGTCGTCCAAGGCCACCGCGCTGCCCACCTACGAGGGCTTCCGGGGCTACCAGCCGGCGCTCGTGTCGTGGGCGGAGACCGGGCTCGTGCTCGCGGATGAGTTCCGGGACGGCAACGTGCCCGCCTCGGTGGGTCTGGGCGACCTGGTCGACGAGGCGTATGCCGCCCTGCCGTCCGGGGACTGGCGGGTCAGCGTGCGCTCCGACTCCGCCGCCTACGAGGGGCAGCTGCTCGACCACTGGGCGGGCCGCGGCTGGCGCTTCGCGGTGAGCGCCGACATGACCCCCCAGCTGCGCGCCGAGGTCACCACCCTGCCACCCGCGGCTTGGCACGAGCTGGCGGTGGAGGCCGACGGGGTCGTGCGCGAGTGGGCCGAGGTGCCCTACGTCCCGACCCAGCGCTACGAGCGGCGCGACAGCGAGCCCTACCGCTACCTGGCCATCCGTCTCCGCCAGCCGCAGGGCCTCCTCTTCGGCGACGGCGCCGGGGTCAAGCACTTCGCCGTCGTGACGAACGACTGGACGACCGCGGGCGGTGCGCTCATCACCTGGCACCGGGGCAAGGCGGGCACCATCGAGCAGGTCCATCGGACGCTCAAGGACGAGCTGGGCGCGGGCGTCTACCCGAGCGCGCGCTTCGGTGCCAACGCGGCCTGGCTCAGGCTCCAGGTGCTGACCCATGACCTGCTGGAGCTGCTGAAGGCCGTCGCCCTCGACGCCGAGCTCCGGAACGCCCGGCCCAAGCGGCTGCGGTTCCGGGTGTTCACCCAGTTCGGGCGGGTCGTGCACCACGCGCGCACGAGCTGCATCCGGGTCGTCGGGCGCGTCCTCGCAGAGCTGCTCCGGCCGGGGCTCCGCCGGCTCGCCCTCGCGACCTGGCCACCGGGCGCCTGACCTCCCACGCCCACCAGCCGACCTCCCGCACCAGGCCCGTCGGGCGGAGCCATCGGCCGGACCATCCTTGATCGGCCCGACAGGCGCAGAAACTCACTCCGCCGGCCTCAGGCTGGACCTCATCTGCCCGCCCCTCGCATCCCTGGCCGTCCGCCGACCGTCCGTCCGGCCCTTCCCGGCTCCTCACGAGGTCGACTCACGGATTCGGGCGCAGCTGGTCAGCATCCAACGGCGGTGCTCGTCCGTTCGGCGCGCTCACGAGCGCCCTCGCCGGCGCGCTCACGGCGCCCTCGATCCTCGCTATTGCGCGCCCGGGGAATGCTATCCACCACCCGGCCGGTCTCCGGTCCGCGCAACGGCCCTCGGGGGCTCGACATCCTCGATATCGTGCACGAGGGGAGTCGTTGTCGTAACGATTCGGCTCCTCCGGACGGGTCGGACCCGCCCGGCCGGAGCGAGCTGCCCCGTAGTGCTCGCCCCATGCACCTTGACGAGGAACGCGCAGGCAGCGAGAGGCTCCTGGCAGCGCGCGGCCCTCTGGTCGTGCTGGCCCATGAGCATGACGAGAAACGGCCGGCTCAGGCGCCCATCGCCTCGGCCGGCTCGGAGCCCAGAGCGTGGGGTACCTCAGGGCAGGTGGGTCAAGGATCCGACCAGGGCGATCGCGGGGAGCACGGAACAAGGGATATCGTGCCGGCCCGTCGCGCCCCGTCCACCGGGAGCCGGTCGCAGCCGCTACGATGCGGCCATGCGCCTGACGCCCGGCGACACGTTCCCGGAGAGCCACAGGCGGTCTAGTCGCAGCCGCTACGATGCGGCCTTTCGCCTGACGCTTGACCAGGCCGACGTCATCGTGGCCGGCGCGATGTCGCAGCCGCTACGATGCAGCTATGCGCCTGACGCCCCTGGAGGAAGAGCGGCTGCTCATCTTCAGTGCCGCGGAGCTGGCTCGCCGCCACCGGGCGGCCGGGCTCAAGCTCAACCAGCCCGAGGCGGTCGCGCTCATCTGCGACACGATGCTCGAGGCGGCGCGGGCCGGGGCGACCTACGAGGAGTGCGTCGCGGCCGGACGCTCGGCGGTCGGGCCGGACGAGGTGATCGAGGGCGTCCGCGAGCTGGTCGCCGAGGTCCGCCTCGAGGTCCTCCTGGGCGATGGCAGCCGGTTGATCGTCCTGGTCGACCCGCTGGGCTCGGGGCCCGACCCGGTGACCGGTCGATGAGCGGGCCGGGCGACGAACGAGGCCGGGGGGAGTCTGCCGGGCACCAGCCGGGCCAGCCGCGGGGCACCGACGCCCCGCCCGGGGAGCCGGCGCGCGGCGAGGCTCGATCTGCCGCGGAGCCTCGCGGATCCCTTCGGCCGGGCGAGATCCGACTCGCCGCCACCGATCACCCGCTCGGAGCCGACCGCGAGCGGATCATCCTCACCGTCCAGAACACGTCGCGACGGGTCGTCCGTGTCACCTCTCACTACCCGTTCGAGCGCGTCAACCCGAGACTCCTCTTCGACCGGGCCGCCGCCCGCGGTTTCCGACTCGATATCCCGGCCGGGGCGAGCGTCCGCTGGGCGCCCGGCGAGGAGCGCGAGGTCGGGCTCGTCCGCTACGGCGGCCGGATCGGGGCGCCGCCGGCGACCCCGGCCAGCATCGCCGCCGCGGCCACGACAGCGGTGAGCATCGCCGCGGCCACGACACCGGCCGCCGCCACGCACGCCGCGCCGGCCCGGCCCGCACGTCCGCGCCTGTCCGCCGAGGAGTGGCTCGCCCGCTACGGCCCGACGACCGGCGACCGCGTCCGTCTCGGCGACACGGACCTCTGGCTGCGCGTCCAGGAGGACCGGACCGCCTCTGGCGACGAGCCGCTCTGGGGTTACGGCAAGAACCTGCGCTCGCGGATGACCCAGCACGACCGGGCCGCCGGGCCGTCGGAGCTCGACGTCCTCGTGGCGGGCGCGCTCGTCGTCGACCCCGTGATCGGGGTCGTGAAGGCGGACATCGGGATCAAGGACGGCCGGATCGTCGGCATCGGGCGGGCCGGCAACCCCGAGGTGAGCGACGGGATCGACCTCGTCATCGGCCCGCACACGGAGCCGATCATGGGCTACGGCCTGATCGCGACGCCCGGAGCGGTCGACTCCCACGTCCACCTGATCACCCCCGAGCTCCTCCCCGCCGCCCTGTCGGCCGGGGTGACGACCCTGATCACGGCCGGCCTGAGGAACCGCCGTACGTCATGGAGCGGACGCTCCGCGCCTTCGAGGACTGGCCGCTCAACGTCGGGCTCCAGGCCGGCGCCCGTGCCGACCCACCAGGTCGGCTCGAAGAGCTCCTCGCCGCCGGTGCGGTCGGCTTCAAGATCCACGAGGACTACGGCGCCTACCCGGAGCTGATCGACGCCGTCCTTGCCTTCGCCGACGCCCACGACTGCTCGGTCAGCCTCCACACGGACGGTCTCCACGAGTCGGCCGAGCTCGAGGAGACGGTCGCCGCGATCGCGGGCCGGACGGTCCACGCCTACCACGTCGAGGGAACCGGCGGCGGTCACATCCCGGACTTGATCGGGCTCGTCCGCGAGCCGTCGATCATCTGCTCGTCCACGACGCCGACCCTGCCGTACGGGGTCGCGGCGCCGATCGAGCACATCGGGATGACGCTCCTCAACCATGGCGGCAGCTGGGCGGTGCCCGGCGACGTCGAGCTCATTCGCGAGCGGATCCACCCCGCCACGATGGCCGCCGAGGGCCCGCTCCACGAGCTGGGTGCGATCGGGATCATCAACTCCGACTCGCAGGGGATGGGCCGGATCGCCGAGACGGTTCGACGGACGATCCAGCTCGCCCATGTCATGAAGCACTGGCGGCGGAGCGCTGCGGCTGAGGGGATCGCGGGGCTGCCCGCCGAGCCGGACGACCCGCTCGACGACACCGAGCGCGTCCTGCGCTACCTCGCGAAGTGCACGCTCGAACCGGCGATCACCCACGGGATCGCCGGCGAGGTCGGCTCGCTCGGGCCGGGCCGGCTGGCCGATATCGTCCTCTGGCAACCGGCCTTCTTCGGCGTGAAGCCGGCCCTCGTGCTCAAGGCCGGCCACATGGCGTGGGGGCCGCTCGGCGAAGGGAACGCCTCGCTCGAGTACTCGGAGCCCACCCGGTACCGGCCGCACTGGGGGGCGACCGGCGCAGCCGCCGCCGCGAACGCGCTCACGTTCGTGTCGCAGGCGGCGCTCGAGACGGGCATCGGGACCCAGCTCGGGACGCGGCGCCGGATCGTAGCTGTCCGCGGCTGCCGCGGTCTGACCCGGGCGTCGCTCGCCCGCAACCGCGCCACGGCGCCGATCGAGGTCGACCCGCTCGACGGGACGGTCACGCTTGATGGACGGCGCCTGGCGGTGGATCCGGCAACCGAGCTCCCGCTCAGCCGACGCTACCTGCTCCGGTAGCGGGCGGCGACTGCGGGCGGGTGCGCACCCCTCTTTCCTCCCGGTCGTAAGCGAGCCGTTCTGCTGGGAAGGACCAACCGCCCGGGTCGCTCCCCGGACGGGCCAGCCAGTGCGTCTCGAGCCTGCCGAGCCGCTCGAATCGTGCGTTGGGCTCCGCGATTCGGGCGTGCGAGACGGCGACCGCGGCTCCGGACGCTCCGCCCGACGAGTCGTTCGGGCGGTTTGTCCCGCGGAGAAGAACGGCGGGCACCGGGGCCCGGAACCGGCATGCCGAGCCGCCGGCCGAGAACCGGCGCGTCGAGCCGCCCGGTCGAGCTGCACGCCGAGCCGCCCGCCCGCGCCCGCCGCCCCCGCGCCCGCCGCGCTTCCAGCGTCCCGGCTACCAGATGTCGCCGACCGTGAAGCCGTCCGGGAACGGGTCGCTCGGGTCGACGACGAGCGTGTTGAAGCCGGTGATCCAGGCCTGACCGCTGATCGTCGGGACGACGGCTCGGTACGGGCCGACCATCGTTTCCTCGACGAGCCGCCCCGTGAAGACCGTCCCCAGGATCCCCTCGTGGCGGAAGTCCTCGTCGAGGCTGAGCCGGCCCTTTGCCCAGAGCGTCGCCATCCGGGCGCACGTCCCGGTGCCGCACGGCGAGCGGTCGATCACCCCGGTCCACGTCGACGGGCGATCCCAGTCGAGCTCGCCGGTCGAGACGGTCACGACGTTGCGCATGTCGGCATGCGGGCCGGACGCCGGCCCTGAGAGCTGGCCGATCGTGATGCCGGCGAAGCCGGGCTGCTCGGGGTGGACGACGGGAAGCTGCTCGTTGGCAGCCGCTTTCACCAGCTCCGTGATCCGGACGACGTCGCGGCCCTCGTCGGGCGTCAGGCGCAGCCCGAACTGGGCGGCCTCGGCGATGACGTAGAACATCCCGCCGTAGGCG
>JAJYXX010000064.1 GCA_021801545.1 Chloroflexota bacterium
GCACGTTCGACATCCGGACCCCTTCGATCTTCAACGACGTCGCGAACCTGTCGGGCGGCAACCAGCAGAAGGTGATCGTCGCCCGCGAGTTCAGTCGCCCGATCAAGGTCCTGATCGCCGCCCAGCCAACGCGCGGGCTCGACGTCGGCTCGATCGAGTTCATCCACAAGCAGATCGTCGCCAAGCGCGACGAGGGGCTGGCGGTCCTGATCGTGTCGACCGAGCTCGACGAGGTCCTTGCGCTCGGCGACCGGATCGCGGTGATGTACCAGGGCCGGATCGTCGGCATCCTCGAGCCGGCCGAGGCGACGCCCGAGCGGCTCGGCCTGCTGATGGGTGGCGCTCATCCCGAGGACCGGACAGCCGAGGAGATCGCCGCCCTGGCAAGCACGATCACCGGCGGCGGAGCAGCGGCTGGCGGAGCAACGGCCGGCGGAGCAACGGCCGGCGGAGCGGCGGGGGGCGCGGCATGACGGACGACGGTCGGACCCCGGGGATCGACCGCCCCGTGGAGGCCGGGCTTGAGTCTGCGCCGGGGACCGGCTTGGCAATGCCGCCCGGGGAACCCGGCGAGGCACGCCCGCGCTCGCTGGCCGGGCGGCTCGGCGGGCTGCTGCGCAGCCTCGTCATCCCGGCCCTGGCGATCTTCAGTGGCCTCGTCATCGGCGCCCTCGTGATCGTCTTCTCCGATGTCAAGATCGTCGGGCTCTGGACGAGCGACCCCGGCGCCGCCTTCGCGGTCTCGGTGCGGGACGTCGCGAACGCCTACGGCGCGCTCTTCGCCGGTTCGCTCGGCGATCCCGGGAAGATCGTCACCGCGATCACCTCGGGTGACCCGGACCAGATGACGAAGGCGCTCCGCCCGATCAGCGAGAGTCTCCTGTCGGCGACGCCGCTGATCTTCACCGGCCTCTCGGTCGCGCTTGGTTTCCGGTCCGGGCTGTTCAACATCGGAGCCGAGGGCCAGCTCTATGTCGGCGCCCTGTTCGCGGTGATCGCCGGGTTTTCGTTCGCCGGCCTGCCGGCGTTCGTCCACATCCCGCTGGCGATCGGACTCGGCTTCCTCGGCGGCGCGCTCTGGGGGTTCGTGCCGGGGCTCCTGAAGGCGAGGACAGGGGCCCACGAGGTGATCGTGACGATCATGCTCAACTACGTCGCCTACCGGTTCGTCGACCTCGCCTTGAAGAACCCGCCGGTCCAGCGCGAGGGGGCGACGAACCCGATCTCGAAGTTCGTCCTCGACAGCGCTGCCGTCCCGTTCATCATCCCCGGGCTGCGGGTGACCTGGTGGTTCGTCATCGCTCTCGGGGCGGCCGTCGTCATCTCGTGGCTGCTCTTCAAGTCGACGAAGGGCTTCGAGTTCCGGGCCGTCGGTCTGAACCCTCCCGCCGCCCGCTACGCCGGGATGAACATCGCGCTCACGACCGTGCTCACGATGGTGGTCGCCGGCGGGCTGGCCGGCCTGGCCGGAGCGTCGGTCATGCTCGTCCCGCAGGGCAAGCTCACCCCCGGGTTCTCGCCCGGCTACGGCTTCGACGCGATCGCCATCGCCCTGCTCGGCAAATCGCGACCGTCCGGCGTCGTGGCCGCGGCCCTCCTGTTCGGGATTCTGCGAGCCGGGGCGACCCCGATGCAGGCCGCGACTGCGATCCCGATCGATCTCGTCGTCGTCGTCCAGGCCCTCGTGATCATGTTCATCGCCGCCCCGGCGCTCGTCCGTGGCCTCTACCGGCTGCCGGCCCCGAAAGCGGCCCAGGCCGAGGTCTTCACGAAGGGCTGGGGCTCGTGAGCGCCGCCGTCGCGCGCCCGATCGTCGTCGGCCCGCTCGCGATTCGCCGCCACCAGGTCAGCGGGCTCGTCTACCTCGCGATCGCGGCGCTGATCGCGGTCGCGTTCGGGGCCGGAGCGACACCCGACGCGGTCTCGACGTTCGACCTGAACACCCGGAGTGTCGAGATCAAGCTGCCGCTCGTCGTCCTGCCCTCGGCGGCGACCGCTTACGCTCTCGCCGTCGCCTGCGCCTTCCTCGGCGCGATCCAGCTGGCGCGGGGGTTCGGCGCGCGCCGAGGTCTCGTGCTCGGTCTCGTCGCCCTCGTGACGGTCAGCGCGTTCCTCGTCTGGGCCGCCTCGGACCGCTCGATGAACCTCGTCGGCGTCCTCGGCGCGAGCCTCCAGCGGGCCACCCCGCTCACTTTCGCTGCCCTGTCGGGCGTCCTGTGCGAGCGCTCGGGCGTCGTCAACATCGCGATCGAGGGGATGCTCCTGACCGGGGCGTTCACTGCCGCGGTGGCCGGCAGTGTCCTCGGCCCGTGGGGCGGCGTCCTGGCCGCGATCGTGGTCGGCGGCCTGCTCGGCGGTCTGCTCGCCGTGCTCGCGATCCGCTACCGGATCGATCAGATCATCGCCGGCATGGTGATCAACATCTTCGCCACCGGCATCACGGCGTTCCTGTCCGCGCGCGTTCTGACCGACGTCCCGTCGCTGAACGCCCCGGAGCGGTTCGCCCCGATCGCCCTGCCGGTCCTCTCGGATATCCCGGTCGTCGGGCCGATCCTGTTCGAGAACAATGTCTTCGTGTACGCCCTGTTCGGGCTCGTCGCTCTCCTCCACGTCGCGCTCTTCTACACCCGCTGGGGCCTCCGCGTCCGGGCCGTCGGCGAACATCCGCGGGCGGCCGACACGGTCGGCATCGACGTCCTCGGCACGCGCTACCGGAACGTCATCCTGGGCGGGATGGTCGCCGGGCTCGGCGGCGCGTTCCTCATCCTCGGCTCGACCGGGCGGTTCGACCGTGACATGACCGCCGGGCGCGGGTTCATCGGCCTGGCGGCGATGATCTTCGGCGCCTGGACGCCGATCGGCTCGTTCCTGGCCAGCCTCGTCTTCGGCTTCGCCGACTCGCTCCAGGCGCGGCTGGCGATCCTGAACGTGCCGATCCCCTCGGAGCTGCTGCTCATGGTCCCGTACCTGGTGACGATCCTCGTCGTGGCCGGCCTCGTCGGGCGGGCGCGCGCCCCGGCCGCGGACGGCCGGCCGTACGAGAAGGAATGACCGGCGCGGGTGAAATCGTCGCCGGCGAGCCCCGGCCCATCGCCGGCGGCCAGCCGCGGCCGGCTGCTGGCGAGCCCCGGCCTGTCGTCCTCGACTGCGACCCGGGGCACGACGACGCGCTCGCGATCCTGCTCGCGCTGGCCCGTCCGGAGTTGCGGGTCCTGGCCGTCACGACCGTGGCCGGCAACGCGCCCCTCGAACGGACGACACGCAACGCGCTCCGGGTCCTCACGTTCCTC
This sequence comes from Chloroflexota bacterium, assembly GCA_021801545.1. GTDB lineage: Bacteria > Chloroflexota > Limnocylindria > Limnocylindrales > CSP1-4 > JAKAHU01. The sequence goes on from JAJYXX010000064.1 coordinate 3,291, forward strand.
GGCCGGAGCGATGTGCCGGTCGCCGCGGGGGCCGAGCGGCCGCTCCTCCGGGCGCCCTGGGTCCCGGTCGAGTTCCACGGCGAGAGCGGGCTCGACGGCGCGGACCTGCCCGAGCCGGCGGTGCCGGCGCTGGGCGAGGATGCGATCGAGCTGACCGCCCGCGTCGTGCGCGAGGCGGCCGGCCTGGTCACACTCGTCCCGACCGGACCGCTGACGAACATCGCGCTCTTTCTGCGCGCCCATCCGCGGTTGGCGGCGCGGATCGCGGCGATCTCGCTCATGGGCGGCTCGCTCGGAGAGGGGAACACGACGGCCGCCGCCGAGTTCAACCTGTGGGCCGACCCCGAGGCGGCCGCGATCGTCTTCGAGGCCGGCATCCCGATCCTCATGTCCGGCCTCGACGTCACCCACCAGGCGCTGATGCGGTCCGCCGACATCACCCGGCTCGAGGCCGCGGGCGGGCGGACCGGGCGCGTCTTCGCCGGCCTGCTCCGCTTCTTCGCCGTCCACCACCGGCAGCGCTACGGCTGGGACGGCCCGCCGATCCACGATGCGGTCGCTGTCGCGCGGCTCGTCGAGCCCGGTCTCGTGACGAGCCGTCGCCTGCGGGTCGACGTCGAGACGACCGGCGAGCTGACCCGCGGCCGGACGGTGGCCGATCCGGAGGGGCTCTCGGGCCGTCCGCCGAACGCGGACGTCGGGGTCGCGATCGACCGCCAGCGCTTCGTCGACCTGCTCGTCGAGGCTGTCGCCGCGTTCGGATAGGCAAGCCCGACGGTGATCCGGCCGCCCGGCAGGCCGGGCGGCCAAGCACTCGAGATCTCGCCGCGGCCGCCGGACGGAGGCGGCGCCGGGGAGGGGCGGTCCGGGCTACCATTACCTCCCGTGACCCTCGCCCCGAACGACTTCAGCCACCTCCACGTCCACTCCGAGTTCAGCCTCCTCGACGGGCTCGGGCGGATCAACGACCTCGTCGATGCCGCGGCGGCGCAGGGCTTCGACTCGCTCGCCCTGACCGACCACGGCGCCCTGTACGGTGCGGTCGCGTTCTACCAGGCGGCGACCGCGAAGGGGATCCGGCCGATCATCGGCGTCGAGACGTACGTCGCCCGCCGGAGCATGCACGACAAGGAGGGCAAGGCCGATTCCCAGCCGTTCCACCTCGTCCTCCTGGCCGAGAACTGGACCGGCTACCAGAACCTCTGCCGGCTGATCACCGACGCCCACGTCGAGGGCTACTACTACAAGCCCCGGATCGACCGCGAGCACCTCGCCCGCCACAGCGCGGGGCTCATCGGTCTTTCGGCCTGCCTGAACGGCGAGGTCGCGCGGGCCCTCGAGGTCGACGACCGGGAGTCGGCCCGCCGCGTCGCCGGCGAATACGCCGACATCTTCGGTCGCGACCACTTCTACCTCGAGCTCCAGGATCACGGTCTGGCCGAGCAGCGCCGCCTGAACGAGCAGCTCCTCCGCCTCGCCCCCGAGGTCGGGCTGCCGCTCGTGGTCACGAACGACCTGCACTACGTCCACGAGAGCCAGTCCGAGGCGCATGACGTCCTGCTCTGCGTCGGGACCGGCAACAACCTCGACACGCCGGGCCGGATGAAGTTCGAGACCCACGAGTTCTACCTGAAGTCGGCGGCCCAGATGGCGGCCCTCTTCCCCGGCCAGCGGGAGGCGATCCTGAACACGCGCCGGATCGCCGAGATGACCGATCTCCGGCTCCCGCTCGGCCAGTCGCGGATCCCGGACTTCCCGGTCCCGCCCGGCGAGACGGTCGAGAGCTGGCTGCGCAAGGAGTGCGAAGCCGGGCTCGTGCGCCGCTATGGAACCGTCACGCCCGAGCTGCGGGCGCGCCTCGAGTACGAGCTGGGCGTGATCGTCCGGATGGGCTACGCGGGCTACTTCCTCATCGTTGCCGACTTCACCCGCTTCGCCCGCGACCAGGGGATCGCGACGACCTGCCGGGGGAGCGCGCCGGGCTCGATCGTGACCTACACGCTCGGCATCACGCCGGTCGATCCGATCGCCTACCAGCTCCCCTTCGAGCGGTTCCTCAACCCGGACCGGGTGACGATGCCGGACATCGACGTCGACTTCGAGGACGGCCGGCGCGACGAGGTGATCGCCTACGTCACCCGCAAGTACGGCTCGGACCACGTCGCCCAGATCATCACCTTTGGCACGATGCTCGCCCGGGCGGCGATCCGCGACGTCGGGCGGGTGCTCGGCCTCGGCTACGGCGAAGTCGACCGGATCGCGAAGGCTGTCCCGAACCAGCTCGGGATCAGGCTCGACGAGGCGCTCGAGATCGCCCCGCCGCTGCGCGAGCTGTACGAGGGCGACCCGACCGTCCATCGCCTGATCGATCTCGCGAAGCAGCTCGAGGGGGTCGCCCGGAACGCGAGCACGCACGCCGCCGGCGTCGTCATCAGCAGCGAGCCGCTCACCGACCTGATGCCGCTCCAGAAGGCGACGAACTCGGACGCGCTGATGACCCAGTACGAAATGCACGCGGTCGATGCGCTCGGGCTGCTGAAGTTCGACTTCCTCGGCCTCTCGAACCTGACGATCCTGCGCCAGGCGGTCGATCTGATCCGCGCCCACCGCGGCGTCGAGATCGACCTCGAGCAGATCCCGCTCGACGACGGGCGGACGTTCGGGCTGCTCGCCTCGGGCGAGACGACCGGGGTCTTCCAGCTCGAGTCGGCAGGGATGCGTCGCTACATCCGTGAGCTGCGTCCGACGTCGGTCTACGACCTGGCCGCGATGGTCGCGCTCTACCGGCCCGGGCCGATGGACAACATCCCCGCCTACATCCGGCGCAAGCACGGCCAGGAGCCGGTGACCTACCTTCACCCACTGCTCGAGCCGTACCTGGAGAAGACGTACGGGATCTTCGTCTACCAGGAGGACATCATGGCCGCCGCGATGGCGCTCGGCGGCTTCACCGGGCCGGAGGCCGACACGCTCGGCTACGCGATCCGCAAGAAGAAGTCCTCGGTCCTGCGTTCGATGCGCGAGCAGTTCGTCACCCAGGCGGTCGAACGGGGCGTCAGGCCCGAGGTGATCGACGCCGTCTTCGCCGCCTTCCAGCCGTTCGAGCGCTACGGGTTCAACAAGGCTCACGCGACCTGCTACGGGCTCGTCGCCTACCAGACCGCCTATCTGAAGGCGAACTTCCCGGTCGAGTACATGACGAGCGTTCTCACGGCCTTCCGGGACAACGCCGAGAAGGTGGCGGCCGCGATCGCCGAGTGCCGCCGGCTCGGGATCGCCGTCCTGCCACCCGACGTCCACCGTTCGCACCTCGAGTTCACGGTCGAGGGCGAGGCGATCCGGTTCGGGCTCCTGGCGGTGAAGAACGTCGGCCAGGGGGCGATCGAGTCGATCATCGCCGCCCGCGAGTCGGGCGGGTCGTTCCGCTCGCTGACCGACTTCTGCTCGCGGATCGATCTGCGCCTGGTGAACCGCAAGGTCCTCGAGTCGCTGGCCCGGGTCGGGGCGCTCAGCGCGTTCGGGCATCCCGCCCAGATCCTGGCCGGGCTCGACGATGCGCTCGCGATCGGCCAGGCGAGCCAGCGCGACCGGGCGAGCGGCCAGACCTCGCTCTTCGACATCAGCGCCGACGACTCGGCTGCGCTCGAGAAGCCGCTTCCACCAGCCAGCGAGGTTCCCGTTCGCGAACGCCTGCGCTGGGAGAAGGACCTGCTCGGGCTCTACCTGTCCGAGCACCCGATGGGTGAGGTCGCCGAGGCGATCGGGCCGTATGTCACCGCCTACTCGGGGGACCTCCGGGACGAGTCACTCGACGGCCAGCGGGTCGTCGTTGGCGGGATCGTGACCGGGGTCCGGACGGTGGTCACGAAGGCAAAGGCGACGATGGCGATCGTGGCCCTCGAGGACCTCCAGGGGACGATCGAGGTTGTCGTCTTCCCGCGCCTCTACGAGGAAACGCTCGGAACCTGGGTCGAAGGGGTAATTCTTCTCGTTTCGGGACGGGTCGACCACCGGGGCGAGGAGGTCTCGCTCCTGGCCGATCTGGCGCTCGAGTGGGACGCTGCCGCGGCGCGGGGGCCCGAGGCGTTCGCGCGCGACGTTGCGGTCCTCGATCGGGGGCGTCCACGACGCGGCGGGCCGGGTGCCGGGCGGAACGGCAACGGGGCCGGTTCTGGCTACGGCTATGGTCCCGCTGGGCCAGCGGGGGAGCCGAGCGAACCGGTCGCGGTCGGACCCGGCAGTGCGGTTGGCCCGGGAACGGCTGCGGACGCGCCGGCCTCCGGGGCGAGCGTATCGCCCTTGCGGCCGGAGGCGACGGTGTCGCCGCTGCGGACCGGGCCGCGGCCCTCGCCCGTCGCGGCAAGGCCGTCGAGCGCGGCGCTGCCGCGGATCGCGCCGGCCGAGCCGGTGCCGCTCTACCCGGAGTCGCCGTTCGTGCCCCAGGACGAGGGTCGCGACGACGAGCCGCCGATCCCCGACGAACCGCGGCTCCGGCTCGTGACCGAGGCCCTCGCGAGCACGCCGCCGGCCGAGGCCGATCCCTCGCAGGTGCTCCACGTCCGGTTCGCGACTGCGTCGGGCGCGGAGCGCATCGTGAGCGCGATGGAGACGGTGCGCGCGATCCTGCGCTCGCGCCCCGGCGAGACGCGGGTCGTCATCCACGTCCCCCAGGGGTCGGGGCGGGATCCCTTGCCGATGGAGCTGCGGACGGGCGTGGCATACGACGCGGAGCTCCTGGCCGAGGTCCGTCGCCGGCTCGAGGAGGGGATCGTCGAGCTCCAGCTCGCCTGAGCAGGCCGGCCCGAGCCGCTCCTCGGCCGGCCCGAGCCGCTCCTCGGCCGGTCTGGTCCCGGTCTCCGTGTGGCGCGCCGGTGCGGACGCGGCGCCCATCATCCCGGTCGTCTCGCGTACGATGGGCGCGGGAGGTGGCGCAATGCTCCGCAACTCGTTCCCGATCGCCCGGATCGCCGGCATCGAGATCGGCGTCCACGCCAGCTGGCTGATCGTCTTTGGGCTCGTAACCTGGTCGCTCGCGGTCGGCTTCTTCCCGGGCGAGATCCCCGGCCTCAGCCCGCTCGAGGCGTGGGTCCTGGGCGCCGTCTCGGCCCTCCTCCTGTTCGGCTCGGTTCTTGTCCACGAGCTCGCCCATTCGTTCGTCGCCCGCGCCCAGGGTCTCGAGGCGCGCTCGATCACGCTCTTCATCTTCGGCGGTGTCTCGAACGTCGGCGGCCAGGCCCGCCGGCCGCTCACCGAGTTCGCGGTCGCGATCGTCGGACCGCTGACGAGCTTCGCGATCGGCGCGCTCTGCTGGGTCGTCAGCGCCGTCGTGGCCGGGGAGCCGCGCCTGGCCACGGTCGCGCGCTACCTGGCGCTCATCAACCTCCTCCTCGGCGCATTCAACCTCGTGCCGGGCTTCCCGCTCGACGGCGGTCGGGTCCTGCGCGCGATCGCCTGGAACGTGACCGGGAGCATGCGCCGGGGCACGGAGATCGCCGTCGCCGCCGGGCACGTCGTGGGCTACGGGATCATGATCCTCGGCTTCCTGGAGCTGTTCGCCGGCGAGCCGCTGAGCGGACTCTGGCTGGCGGCGATCGGCTGGTTCCTCAGCTCGGCGGCGACCGCGAGCCTCGACCAGGTCCGCTTCGAGGGGCTGCTGCGCGACGTGCGGGTCGGGGCGGTGATGTCGGCCGACACGACGACCGTCTCGCCGGAGACGACGATCGTGGCCCTGATCGAGCACTACCTGCTGCCGGGCAACCGGCGGGCCATGCCGGTCGCCCGGGACGGCCAGGTCGTCGGGATGATCACCCTCGGCGACATCCAGCGCGTCCCGGCCGAGCGGCGCGAGCAGACGCAGGTCGGTGAGGTGATGGGTGGCGCGGGCGGGCTGGTGGCTGTCCGCCCGAACGACCGCGTGATCGAGGCGTTCGAGGCGCTCGGCGCCGGCGACTTCGAACAGCTGCCGGTCCTCGACGACGGCCGGCTCGTCGGGGTGATCTCGCGGGCCGACATCTTCCGCCAGCTCCAGCTGCGCGAGGCGCTCGGCGTCGACCGGGAGGCCTGATC
>JAJYXX010000410.1 GCA_021801545.1 Chloroflexota bacterium
TCGCCGCGCACCCCGAGGGTGGCGGCGATGTCGTGTCGCGCGGCCCCGACGAGCGCCTCGTCCGGGCTGGCGAGCAGCCGCTCGTTCCCCGCGCCGATGAAGGCGCGGAGCAGGATCGTGCCCTCGGGTGCGCGGCCGGCCCACTTCAGCGAGCTGAGCGTGCAGGCGCTGATCGTGAGCGGCTCGTTCCCGGCGACGAGGAACCCGTGGCCGGCCGGCGGCTTGGCGAACTGCTCGAGCCGGTAGGCGAGGGAGACGACGCAGCTCGAGCCGTGCGGGATCGTCCGCAGCTGAGCGGCGGTCGCTGGCGCGACCGCTTCGAGCAGGCCGGCGGCGACCGGGGCCGGGGTCGCGAGAACGACCGCCTCCGGCTCGATCCGCTCGCCGCCCTCGAGTCGGACGATCGAGCGTCCGGTCCGCCGCTCGAGCTCGGTCACCCTGGTGTTCGTCCGGATCGTCACCGACGGCGAGCCGGCGAGCGCCTCGACGAGCGCCTCGACGAGCTGCCCGATCCCGCCGGCCAGGGCCACAAACGGTGAACCGGCCCCGGTCCCGCTCCCGGCCGCCCCGTTGCCACCCGCCCCGTTCCTCTCGGCGCGAGCCCGCTGCCGGGCGGCCCGACCCTCGGCCAGGCCGGCGAGGAGGAGCGAGCGATGGTCGCACTCGGCCTCACGCAGCTGAGGGACGACTGCCTCGAGGCTCAGCTCGTCGATCGGCGTGCCGTAGACGCCGCCGATCAGCGGGCCGGCGAGTCGCTCGACGAGTGGACGACCGAGCCGGCGGCGAAGGAACGACCCGACCGCGACGTCACCGTCGTCGCGCGCCCGCGGCAGGACGAGGTCGAGTCCGATCCGGAGCTTCTCGAGCGGCGAGAACATCGCGGTCGTGACGAACGGACGGAGGCGCGTCGGGAGAACGAGCCCGATCCCCTCGGGCAGCGGCACGAACCGCCCACCCACGCGGACGTGGACGGTGCGCGGTTCGCTCGGCCGGATCAGCGCCTCGCCCAGCCCGAGCTCGCGGCACAGCTCGACGGCGGCCGGGCGGTACGAGATGAACGAGTCGGGTCCCGATTCCACGAGGAAGCCCTCGACGCGTTCGGTCCGAACCTTGCCGCCGAGCCGCTCGGAGGCCTCGACGAGGAGCGTCGGTACCCCGGCCACGGCCAGAGCATGGGCCGCGCTCAGGCCGGTGATCCCGCCGCCGACGACGAGGACCGTCACGGCCGGCCGACCGCTCCCTGCCCGCCCCGGCCCGCTCAGTGCCCGCGTTCGCCGTCGACCGGCGGTACGAACGGGCAGAGCGGATCGGCCTCGAGGACGTCGCCGGTCCAGGCGAACGCCCGCGCCCGCGACCCGCCGCAGACCTGGACGTACGGGCAGCGGCCGCAGCGCCCCTTGAACGCGCTCGTGTCGCGCAGCCCGGTGAAGACCGGGTGCTCGCGGTAGAGAGCCACGACGTCGTCGGTCCGGACGTTGCCGGTCGGCAGGGGCAGGAACCCAGACGGGAAGACGAAGCCGTTGTTGGCCACGAACATGATCCCGTTGCCGTCGCGGACACCGAACCCGCGCCCGACCGAGGTCGCCGCGATCGCCGCCTCGTCCATCCCGTCGGCTGTCATCCGCTTGATCGCGACGCGCCGGTAGTGGGTCGCCTCGGTCGTCTTGATCGCGAACGGGGCCTCCTTCGAGCGGTCGTAGAGCCAGTGGTTGAGGTGCTCGGAGTCAGCCGGGCTGATCTCGCGCAGGGCGGTCCCGCGCCCGACCGAGATCAGGAAGAAGAGGCTCCAGCGGATGATGCCCAGCTCGTGCATCAGGGCGTAGATCGCCGGCAGGTCGGGCAGCGTCTCGTCGGTGACGAGCGTGTTCACCTGGAGCGGCAGGCCGGTCTCGTGGGCCCAGCCGGCGGCCCGGATCGTCATCTCGAACGTTCCGGGTACGCCCCGGAACGCGTCGTGGCGCTCGGCGGTCGAGCCGTCGAGGCTGAGCGACATCGTCTGGATCCCGGCCGCCTTCAGCGCCCGGAGCCGCTCGGGCGTCATCTCGGCGGTCGCCGAGGGGGCCAGCGAGGCGCCGATCCCGCGCTCGGTCGCGGCCGCCACGAGGGTCTCGAGGTCCGGCCGGCGGAGCGGGTCGCCGCCGGTGAAGACGACGTGGGGGTACGGTCGGCCAAAGCCGAGGATCTGGTCGAGGAGCGTGAACCCCTCCTGGGTGGTCAGCTCGTCCGGGGCGCGATCGGGGATCGCCTCGGCACGGCAGTGTCGGCAGGCGAGGCCGCACGAGAGGGTGGTCTCCCAGTAGACGAGCATCGGGGCCCGGGCGTAGACGTAGCCCTCCGGCCTGACCGAGCCGACCGGGCCGATCCCGCCCGGATGGCCGCCCGACGGCGCGCGCTGTCCGCCCGATGGCGCCCCCGCCTGCCCGCTCGCCTGCGCCGCCGGCCGTCCGCCGGCCGGTCGTTCGATCGCCTGGTCCATTGTGGTCTCTCCTGTCGGTCCGTCAGGCGTCGCCGACGGGCCGGGCACCGGTCGCCGACGGGGTCGCTGCGAGGGCCGCCGTGGCGATGTCGGCCAGCCCGGCGATGAAGATCGGGTCGTCGTTCATCGAGCGCGCCCGCTCGAGCCGGACGCCCACCTCGCGCGCGACGGTCTGGGCCTCGATGTCGATGTCGTAGAGGATCTCGAGGTGGTCGGCGACGAAGCCGACCGGGCAGACGACGAGCTCGTGGATCCCGTCGGCGGCGAGCCGGCGAATCTCGTCGCCCAGGTCCGGCCCGAGCCACGGCTCGCCGGTCCGGCCCGCGCTCTGGAACGCGAACTCGTAGCCGGTCAACCCGAGACGGCCGGCGACGAGGGCGGCCGTGCGGGCGAGCTCGTCGGGATAGCGGTCACCCTCGGCGACGACCCGGGCCGGCAGGCTGTGGGCGGTGAACATGACGCGGACGCGGGACGGGTCCGGGAACCGGGCGAGCGCCTCGTTCGTCGCGGCCGCGAGCGCCTCGATGAGGCGCGGCTGGTCGTGCCACGAGTCGACGAAGACGAACGCCGGGGCGCGCTCGCCGCGCTCGCGGAGACCAGCGATCGCCGCTTCGGCCGCCCGCCGGTAGCCCGCGGCGCTGGACGAGCGCTGCGGCGCCAGGGCGATCGCGACGAACCGTTCGACGCCGTCAGCGGCCATCGCCTCGACGACCCGGCCGATCCGCGGCTCGATGTGGCGCATCCCCGCGTAGACCGGCCACGGTCGCCCGCGCCGGGCCAGCTCGGCCGCGAGCGCCGCCCGCTGGCGCTCGACGATCCGCGAGAGCGGCGAGCCGCCGCCGATCGCCCGGTAGCGTCCGATCAGTTCCTCGAGCAGGTGGGGTGGCGGCGGGCTGCCGCGCCGGATGTCGGTGTAGTAGGCCTCGACCTGGTCGAGCGTGTCGGGGCTGCCGTAGGCCATGAGCAGGACGGCGTCGGTCATCGGGTGCTCCCGGTAACGAAGGGTGGGGTTGGCGCGGTGGCGTACTCGTGGACGAGGTCGACGAGGCGGCACAGGTCGTCGGGGTCGGTCTCGGGCAGGACGCCGTGGCCGAGGTTGAAGATGTGGCCAGGCCGGCCGCCGGCCTGATCGAGGATCCAGCAAGCCGTCTCGGCGACCGTCTCGAACGGGCCGAGCAGGAGGGCCGGGTCGAGGTTCCCCTGGACGGCGCGCTCGCCCACCGCCGCCCAGCCGTCGGCGAGGGCGATCCGCCAGTCGAGCCCGATGACGTCGCCGCCGGCCTCGGCCTGGAGGCCGAGGAGGCCGGCCGTGCCGACGCCGAAGTGGGTGGTCGGCACCCCGAGCGGCGCCAGCCCCGCGAACAGGCGGCGCATCCAGGGCGCGACGTTCCGCTCGTAGTCGCGTGGCCCGAGGCCGCCGACCCACGAGTCGAAGAGCTGGACGGCGTGGGCGCCGGCCGCCACCTGCGCCCCGAGGTAGCGGATCGTCATCGCGACGAGGGCGTCCATGAGCGCGGTCCAGGCGGCCGGCTCGGCGTGCATCAGCGTCTTCGTGCGCAGGAACTCGCGCGACGGGCCACCCTCGACGAGGTAGCAGGCGAGCGTGAACGGGGCGCCGGCAAAGCCGATCAGGGGGACCGGCGACGCGGCCCGGATCAGGCCGATCGCCTCGAGGAGCGGGCCGACCGCCTCGTCCGGCTCGAACGACCGAAGTCGGGCGACGTCGGCGGCTGAGGCGATCGGGTGCTCGACGACCGGGCCGACGCCGGGTTCGATGTCGAACGCGACACCGATCCCGGCCAGCGGGGTCGTGATGTCCGCGAACAGGATCGCGGCATCGACGCCCAGCCGGCGGACCGGCTGGAGCGTCACCTCGGCGCACAGCGCGGGGTCACGGGTGATCTCGATGAGCGAGGCGCGGGCCCGGACGGCGCGGAACTCGGGCAGCGAGCGGCCGGCCTGGCGCATGAACCAGACGGGGGTGCGGTCGACCGGCTCGCGCCGCACGGCGCGGAGGTAGCGGTCGTTCACGAGCCGGCCTCGGCGAACGCGGCCCGGGCGGCGGCGATCGTCTCCTCGACGACGTCCGGGCCGTGGGCGAGCGAGATGAACCAGGCCTCGAACTGGGACGGCGGGAGGAGGACGCCGGCGTCGAGCATCGCGCCGAAGAAGCGGGCGAACGCTGCCCGGTCGGAGGCCATCGCATCCTCGGTCGTCCGGGGGGCCGTGGGGCGGAAGAAGACCGTCAGGAGCGAGCCGACCCGCTGGACCACCACCTCGCGCCGGGCCACAGCCGCCGCCTCACGCAGGCCGGCCTCGAGCGCCGCGCCGGTCGTCTCGAGCTCCTCGTAGCGCTCGGGCGCCAGCTCGCGCAGCGTCGCCGATCCGGCGGCCATCGTCAGTGGGTGGCCGGAGAGCGTTCCGGCCTGATAGACCGGACCGGCCGGGGCGACGAGGTCCATCAGCTCGCGCCGCCCGCCATAGGCGCCGACCGGGAGGCCGCCGCCGATGATCTTGCCCAGGATGGTGAGGTCCGGGCGGATGCCATAGCGCGCCTGCGCCCCGCCGTGGGCGACCCGGAACCCGGTGATCACCTCGTCGAAGACGAGGAGCGCGCCGTCCGCCACGGTCACCTCGCGCAGCCCCGCCAGGAAGCCGGGGGCCGGCGGGACGACGCCGATGTTCGCCGCGACCGGCTCGACGATCACCGCGGCGATCCGGCCCGGGTGCCGTTCGAAGGCGAGGCGGACCCCGTCGAGGTCGTTGTAGGGGACGGCGATCGTCGTCCCGGCGACCGCTTCGGGGACGCCGGCGCTGCCCGGCAGGGCGAGGGTCGCAACCCCCGAGCCGGCCTCGACGAGCAGGCCGTCGGAGTGGCCGTGGTAGCCGCCCGCGAACTTCAGGACGAGGTCCCGGCCCGTCGCGCCGCGGGCGAGCCGGAGGGCGCTCATCGCGGCCTCCGTGCCCGACGAGGTGAAGCGGAGCTTCTCGAGCGCCGGCATCGCGGCCCGGATCGCCTCGCCGAGCTCGATCTCGGCCGGCGAGGTCGCGCCGAGCGCGAACCCGCGGAGGGCGGCCTCGCGGACCGCCTCGACGACCGCCGGGTGGGCGTGGCCGAGGATCGCCGGGCCCCAGGCGCCGATCCAGTCGACGTACCAGCGGCCGTCCGCGTCACGGACCCGGGCCCCCTCGCCGGCGACGAGGACGAGCGGCCGCCGGCCGACCGATCGGAACGCCCGGACCGGGCTGTTCACGCCGCCCGGGAAGAGGCTCTCGGCGCGGGCGACGAGAGCCGCCTGGCGCCCCTGGCCGGCTGCAAGCTCGGCCGCGAGCGTGGCGGCAAGCTCGGCGGCAGACCGCCCGGGCGCCTCCACGACGCGCCCGAAACCGGATTCCCGGGCGACCCGGCCGGTCGAGGGCCCGATGCAGCAGGCGAGCGAGCGGAGCGCGACCCGTCGCTCCTGCGGGCTGAGGAGCGCGAGGAGACCGCGCACCGTGGAGCCGCTCGTGAAGACGAGGGCGTCGAACGGGCCGGCGGCAAAGGCGGCCCGGAGCGGCTCACGCGAGGTCGCGGGCGCCTCGACGGTCCGGTAGGCGACGACCTCGTCGACGACCGCGCCGCGTTCGCGAAGGCCGTCGGGGAGCCGCTCGTCGGCGATGTCCGCCCGGGCGAGGAGGATCCGCTGGCCGGCTTCGAGCGGGAGCTCGGCGACCAGCCCGTCGCCGCTCGAGCGGGACGGGACGAAGGCGACGGCGATGCCGCTCGTGGCGAGGGCGGCCGCAGTCGAGGGGCCGACGGCCGCCCAGCGCGCTCGATCGGGATCGGCCCCGGCGCGGGTCGCCGCCGAGAGGAGGGCCCGGGCGCCGTTCGCGCTCGTCACGACGACCCAGTCGAAGCGCTCGAGGCGGGCGGCGGCAGCGTCGAGGGACTCGCCCGGCTCGACCGCTCGGAGCTCGATCGTCGGGATGGCGACGACCTCGAATCCGGCGCCCGCGAGCGCCTCGACGAGCGCGTCCGACTGGTCGCTGGCACGGGTGACGAGGACCCGCGGCGGGCCGGGACGGCGGGCGGGCGCGGCCGCCACGCTGACCGACCCGTCGGGGCCCTGCGCCGTCTGCCGGGCTGCCTGGCGATCCGCGAGCTCGGCGGCCAGCCGGGCCGCAAGTCCGGCCGCGACCGCGACCCGGTCCTCGAGCGGTCCGCGCGCCTCACCCCGGACGACGAGCGGCCGTTCGCCCTCTGGCTCGCCCGCCGGTTCGCCCTCCGGCCCGGTCGCGATCACCGCCTCCGGCCCGGCCGAACCGCCGACCAGGACCACCTCGGCGCCCGAGTCCGACACGTCGGCCAGGGCCCCGATCGGTGCCCGGCAGCCACCGCCGCTGGCGCGCAGGAACGCCCGCTCGGTCTCGACTGCGGCCCGGGTTGCCGGGTCGTCGAGCACCCCGATCCGTTCCCTCGTCGCCTCGTCGCCGGCGCGGCACTGGACCGCGAGCGCACCCTGGCCGGGGGCCGGCGGCACGACCTCGGGCGCCAGCGCCTCGCTGATTCGCCCCGCCAGTCCGAGCCGGCTGAGGCCGGCGACGGCCAGGACGAGCGCGTCGGTCTCGCCGCCATCGAGCCGGCGGAGGCGCGTGTCGACGTTGCCGTGGAGAGGATGGACGACGAGGTCCGGCCGCCGGGCCCGCAGGAACGCGGTCCGGCGTGGGCTGTCCGTTCCCACCCGGCTGCCCGCCGGCAGCGTGTCGAGGCGCATCCCCGGCTCGCGGCAGACGAGCGCGTCCCGGGGGTCCTCGCGGCGAGGATAGGCGGCGATCACGAGGCGCGGATCCCCGGTCGTCGGAACGTCCTTGGCGCTGTGGACGGCGAGGTCCACGTCGCCGGCCAGGAGCGCTGTTTCGAGCGCCCCGACGAACGCCCCCTCGCCCCAGGCGGTGTCCGGCGGGCGGTCATCGCCGAGCGTTCGAACCGTGATCAGCTCGACCTCGATGCCCTGGCCGCGGAGCGCCCCGGCGACCGCCTCCGACTGGGCAAGGGCCAGGGCGCTGGCGCGTGTGCCAAGGCGGAGGCGCCGGGTGGTCATGCTCGCGGCAGCGGGTGGGGTGGAGATTCCGGTCACAACCCGAACAGCTCCCGGGCCGCCCGCTCGAGCTCGCCGTCCGGGTCGGAGCCGAGGGCCGTGAGCGGCGCGTGCAGGATCCCGGCCACGAGCCGATGGCTCATCTGCTCGATCAGCGCACGCTCCTCCGCCGGGAGATCCGACAGCCGGCGGAGGAGCCACTCGAGCTCGCTCTGGCGCAGCCGCTCGGCCGTGTCGGTCATCGCCCGGATTGCGGGTACCGCGCTGCGCCGGCGGAGCCAGTCGCAGTACTCGCGTCCGGCGTCCGAGACGAGCCGCTCGAGCCGCCGCCGGAGCCGCTCCTGGGGTCCTGTTTCGGGCCCAACGGCGAGATCGTCGACCGAGACGAAGCGCTCGCCGAGCGCGGCCCGCAGCTCGTCCGAGACGGCCGGCGGCGAGGAGAGGTCGACGACGATCGCCCGGCCATTGAGCAGGCTCTGCGCATCCGCCGCGCCAGGGCGCCACTCCCCGCCGATCGCCACGATCACGCCGTCAAGCGCAGGCAGGCTGCCGTCGACGGCGAACGGGACCGCCCGCCCGCCGACCTCGCCGGCAAGGGCGACAGCACGCTCGCCGGTCCGGTTCGTGACGAGGACCTGCGCTCCGCGTCGCGCGGCGGCGAAGGCGGCCAGTCGGCCCATCCGGCCGACCCCGGCGACGAGGATCGTCCGACCCTCGAGCGGGCCGGCGTCGCGGGCGATCCGGTCGAGGGCCATGTCGGCCAGCGAGCGCGGTGGGCCGTCGAGCCAGGTCCGGGCCTGGCGCCCGGCCCGGAGGGCGACCTGGAAGAGGCGGTCCAGGACCGGGTCGAGGGGTCGCGAGGCCTGGCGGGCCACGAGCGTCTCGCGCATCTGGTGGAGGATCTGGTCCTCGCCGAAGACGGCGCTGTCGAGGCCACAGGCGACGGCGATCAGGTGACGCGCCGCATCGACGTCCTCGAGTCGCTGCGTACCGGCCGGGATCGCGGGGAGCGGTTGCTCACCGAACGCGCCCGGGGCCACGTACAGCTCGACCCGATGGCAGGTGTGGAGGACGATGGCGCTCTCGCTCGGCTCGAGTACGGCGAGTTCGGCGGCGAACGCCTCGCGCTGGAGGTTGGGCACGCGGCGGGCGTGGGCCACGAAGGCAACCACGGTGGGCTGGTGGGCTCCCGCCGGGGTCACGCCCGTGGTCGCCGGGGTCACGCCCGTGGTCGCCGGGGCAGCGCCCGGAGCCGTCGGGGCGGCGTCCCGGGCCGCAGCAGTCGTTGCCGGCGCTGTCATCGGTCCATCGCCTCCTCGTGGCCGCTCATCGTCGCGCCCAGGAGTCGGTCGAACGCCTCCGTCGCCGTCTCGAGCAGGTCGGTCGCCTCGGTCGTGTCGAGCCCGCGGCGGCGGGCGACCGTGGCGAGCTCGTGCAGGAACAGCATCCGGAAGCGGAGGAAGATATCGACCGTTTCGTGCATCCCGATGCCCCGGCGGCCCGCGATCCGGCCGTACTCGGCAGCGGCCGCCTCGCCGTCCGCGATCGATGCCTCGCGGGCTTCCGCCGTGGCCGCGTCCAGGAAGCCGAGGAGCGACGTCGTGATCCGCTTGCCGTGGTCGCGGAACGGGGCCCGCTCCTCATCGCCGAGCGCCCCGATCCACGGCGTTCCGCGTGCC
>JAJYXX010000283.1:0-8234 GCA_021801545.1 Chloroflexota bacterium
GGTCGGCTGATCGAGGCGAACGTCGACCTCGCCCGCCATCTCGCCCGCCGCTGTGCCGAGGCGGACGACTTCGAGGCGCTGCCGGCCGAACCGGACCTCTCGGTCGTCTGCTTCCGCCACCTCCCGGTGGGGCAGGCGGGCGTCACCGGCCTGTCGGACGAAGCGCTCGACCGCCACCAGGAGCGGCTCCAGACCGCCCTCGAGGCATCGGGCGAAGGCTGGCTCTCGACGACGACGCTCCGCGGCCGGACCTACCTTCGGGCCGGGATCGTCAACTACCTCGCCACGGAGGCGGACGTCGATCGACTGCTCGACGAGCTCCGGCACCTGGCCGGCGACCCGGAGCGCTGACCGCCTGATCGGCAGCCGACCGGCCCGGGCCGATGGTGAGCGCCCCGCCCACGACCGCGTGACCGCCTCGCCCGAGTCCCGATTCGCCCCTCCCTGGCTGATCCTCGCGTCCGCCCGGGCGGCTGTTCTTCGGGGAAGAACCAATCGCCCGTCACGGGTCCGATCGACACGACGGACGGTCCGCGTGACCGGTGGTTCGGGCGGTTTGTCCTTCCCGGGAGAACATCGGGTGCCTGGCTCCGGCCGTTCGGGCGGTTTGTCCTTCCCGGGAGAACATCGGGTGCCTGGCGTACCGAGCGGCGTGCCGAGCCACCGACCACGCGAAACCAGCCAGAGACGTGGAACGCGGGACGCTAGCGTCCCGGCCGCGCCCGTGCCGCGAGCCGATCCTGCAACCGGAACCACTCGCCGACGAGCGGCAGGAACCACGGCCGCCCCTCGTACGGCGCGGGCACGATCGGGAAGGGCAGCCGGGCAAGTGCCGGCGCCGATCCACCGCCGAGCCACTGCGCCACGCGCATCCCGAGGTAGGTCGACATCGCGACCCCGGTCCCGCAGTAGCCGATCGCGTACGTCACGCCGCCCAGCCGCCCGACGTGGGGCATCCGGTCGACCGTGAACCCGACGTTCCCGCCCCAGGCATAGGCGATCCGGGTCGAGCGCAGCTGCGGATGGACCTCGACGAGGCCGTGGTGGAGGATCTCGGCCGTCCGCTCCACCGACGTCGGTCGGAAGCTCGCCCGACCGCCGAAGAGCAGCCGCCGATCGGGTGTCAGCCGCCAGTAGAAGAGGAAGTTCTTCGTGTCGAAGAACATCCGGCCCTTCGGCGAGAGCTCCCGCGCGAGGTTCTCGGGGAGCACGTCGGTGACGATGATGTACGAGCCGATCGGGATGATCCGCCGGCGGAGGGTCGGCACGGCGCCATCCGCGTACCCGTTCGTGCCGACGATCACGTCGCGGGCGATGATCGCGCCGCGGTCCGTCTCGACGACGACCCGTCCGTCGGCCTGGGGACGGATCGAGCGCGCTCGAACGCCTTCGTGGAGATCGGCCCCGGCCCGTGCCGCCGCCTCGGCCAGGCCAGCGAAGTAACGGCCCGGATGAAGCCCGCCGCTGCCCTCGACCGCGAGCGCGCCGTAGTACGCGTCGGTCCCGATCTCCTCGTGCAGCCGCTCGCGCGGGACGAGCGTGGACGGCACCCCGGCGATGGCGAGGCTTTCCTGCGCCGCCCGGAGATCCTCGACGTGCGCGGGCGCGTAGGCGAGCTCGAGATGGCCGCGCTCCTCGAACGCGCAGTCGATCGCCTCGTCGGCGATCAGGCGTTTCACGAGCTCGTACGCCCCGAGCGTCTCGCGGTAGAGCGCTCGCCCGAGCTCCTCCCCGTGGCGCGCGATCAGCGCCTTCGGGCCCCACTTGTAGCCCGGGTGGACGATCCCGCCATTGCGCGTGCTCGCGCCCCAGCCGAGCGTCTCGGCCTCGAGCAGCGTGACGCTGGCGCCCTGGAGGGCGAGCTGACGCGCGGCGCTGACGCCCGTGTACCCGCCGCCGATGACGACGACGTCGGCCACATCGGGCAGCGGCCGGCCACACCGATCCGGCAGGGCGGGCATCGTCGCCTGCCAGAAGCTGCGACGCTCGAACGAGGCGAGGGGATGCGAAGGGTCAGCCATCGGAACGATGGTAGCCCACGAAGCCTCTCGTGCCTCCGCCGTCTCGCAGGGTACGAGATGAGCCCGCCGGCAACGGGCGGGATCACGCGCCGGCCGCGCCCTCCTCGTAGGCGATCCGGCCGGCGGCGACCGTCAGGAGGACCCGGCCCGACAGCTCGCGGCCCAGCAGCGGCGTGTTCTTGCCCTTCGAGGCGAGTGACTCGGGCGTGACCCGCCAGCGATCCGAGCGATCGAAGACGACGAGGTCGGCCGGCGCGCCCTCGACGAGCCCGCGCGGCTGTGCGAGCGCCCGGATGTCCCCGCTCGCGACGACCCCGGGCCAGCCGGCGAGGACGGCCGCCGGGCCGGTCGTGAGCGCCGCGATCGCGCGGGAGAGTGTCAGCCGGCCGGCGTCGACCGCGGCGAGCAGGACGCCCAACGCCGTCTCGAGACCGCTGATCCCGTTCGCCGCCAGCCCGAACTCGACCTCCTTGTCGACCAGCGTGTGCGGGGCATGGTCGGTGGCGAGCGCGTCGGCGGTCCCGTCGGCAAGCGCCGCCAGACAGGCGGCCGCCTCCTCGGGCCCGCGGAGCGGCGGGTTCACCCGGAGCGAGGTGTCGTACGGGCCGGCCGTGAGCGCACCGTCCAGCCACGGGTCGCGGGCCGCGCCGTTCGCGTCGAGCGCTTCCCAGGCCCAGCGCCGTGCGCCGGCAAGCCACTCGTCGGTGAACCCGACGTGGTGGGGCGTCACGTCGCACGTCACCGGCAAGCCAGCGGCCTTCGCCCGCCGCACCGCCGCCAGGGCGCCGGCGGTCGAGAGGTGGGTGAGGTGGAGCCGCGCCCCCGGCTCGTCGCGCAGCACCTCGGCGAGGACGGCGATGTCGCGTTCGACAGCCGCGATCTCCGCGGCGGCCGGCCAGCCCTTCAGCCCGAGCACACTCGCGATGTACCCTTCGTTCGCCTCTGAACCGCGGGTCAGCTCGGCGAGTTCGGGGTGATCGATGATCGGCCGGCCGAGCATCCCCGCGTAGAGGAACGCATTGCGCAGGATCGTCGGGTTGGCAACGCAGGCACCGTCGTCGGAGAAGCCGACGATCCCCGCATCGGCGAGTTCGCCGAGCGCCGCGAGCTGCTCGCCGGCTCGCCCGACCGTCACCGCTCCGTGGGCGAGGGCCTCGACCGGCGAGCCCGAGGCGATCGCGGCTGCCCGGACGCGCGCCAGGACGCTCGGCTCGTCGAGCGCCGGCACGCTGTTGGGCATGAGGCAGACGGTCGTGAACCCGCCATGAGCCGCCGCCGACAGCCCGCTGGCGATCGTCTCGGCGTCCTCGTTGCCGGGCTCGCGGAGATGCGCGTGGAGGTCGATGAAACCCGGGGCGACGACGACCCCGTCGGGACCGACGCCCTTCGCCTCGGCGCCCTCGAGCCAGGTGACCGCTTCGAGCACGCCGTTCGAGACGACGATCTCCCCCGGACCCTCGCGCCCGGCCGCCGGATCGACCAGCCAGGCGCGCGTGATCTCCAGCTCGGCGACGACCTCGCCGGCGCGCCTGCCGGCGGCCTCGCGGACGGGCTCGCCGCTGCCCACTCCGCTGGTCTCGCCGGCATGCCCGGCCGCGCCGGATGTCGCGCTCACCGGCCTTCTCCGTGGACGCCGGCGAGCAGGTAGAGGAGCGCCATCCGGACCGCGACCCCGTTCGTGACCTGGTTCGTGATCACCGAACGCGGGTCGGTGGCCACGTCGGGCGCAATCTCGACCCCTTCGTTCATCGGGCCGGGGTGCATGACGACGACATCCGGCCTGGCTGCCGCGAGCCGCTCGCGGGTCAGGCCGAAGCGCGCCGCGTACTCGCGAAGTGACGGCAGCAGGCCGCCCGCCATCCGTTCGCGCTGGATCCGGAGCGCCATGACGACGTCTGCGCCGGCGAGCGCGGCGCCAAGATCGCTCGTGACCTGGAACCGCCCGTGGCCCGGGATCCGCGGACTGGCCGCCGCCCAGCGGTCGAACCCGCGCAGGAGCGTCGAAGGGCCGCACAGCCAGAGATCCGCGCCGGCCGCCGTGAGCGACCAGATGTTCGAGCGTGCGACCCGCGAGTGGAGGATGTCGCCGAGGATGACGACCTTCCGCCCGGCGACCGAGCCGCCCGGCAGGTGCTCGCGCATCGTATAGAGGTCGAGCAGCGCCTGGGTCGGGTGGGCGTGCCAGCCGTCGCCACCGTTGAGCACGCTGCCCCCGAAGTGCGCGGCGGCCAGATACGGTGCACCGGAGACGGCGTGGCGCATGACCAGCATCTGCGCGCCGAGAGCCTCGACGGTGCGGATCGTGTCGACGAGCGACTCGCCCTTCGTGACCGAGCTCGTCGCGGCGGCGATGTTGACGACGTCGGCCGAAAGGTTCTTGGCCGCGACCTCGAACGAGACGCGGGTCCGGGTGGAGGCCTCGTAGAAGAGGATCGTCACGTTCCGGCCGCGCAGGGCGGGGACCTTCGCGATCGGCCGGGCGAGGACCTCGCGCATCGCGTCGGTCGTCGTCATCACCAGCTCGATCTCCGACCAGTCGAGGACGTCGACGTCGAGCAGGTGACGATGGCGCCAGGCGGGCGCCTGGGCCGAAACCGGGATGGCGGCCTCGGGAACCGGGGAGGCAGGCGATCCGGACGCGCCGATCTCGAGCGTCATCAGCCGCTCACCCGGTGGTCCCCGAGACGCCGACCGTCTCGCCGAGCGGGGCCGGCAGGCGCTCGATCTCGACCTCGTCCACCCCGTCGACCTCGACCAGGTGGACCTTGACGACCTCCTCGCGCGAGGTCGGGACGTTCTTGCCGACGTGGTCGGCCCGAATCGGGAGCTCGCGGTGGCCGCGGTCGATCAGGACGGCCAGGCGGATCGCCCGTGGGCGCCCGAAATCGACGAGCGCGTCCATCGCCGCGCGGATCGTCCGGCCGGTGTAGAGGACGTCGTCGACGAGGACGACCGTCGAGCCGTTCAGGTCGAACGGGAGGTCCGTTCCCTTGACGACCGGCGACTGGGCGATGAGCGAGAGATCGTCACGGTAGAACGTGATGTCCAGGGCACCGACCGGCAGGCGCACCCCCTCGTGCTCGGCGATCGCGTCGGCGATCCGTCGGGCGAGCGGGACGCCCCGGCGCTGGATCCCGACGAGGACGAGACCGGACGTCCCGGCCTGCTTCTCGACGATCTCGTGGGAGATGCGGATGACGGCCCGGCGGATCTCCTCCACCGTCATGATCTGGCGGCCGCTCATCGGCATGAGCCCGTGCGCTGTGGCACGACGCGCTCCTTCCTTCCCGGCCTCTCGGGCCGGTCCTTAAAGGTCGTGCGAAGGATACCCCAGCCGGGCATCACCCGGCGCGACCACGCTGCGCGTCGGGCCCCGGCAGCGACGTTACGGGAGCCACCGGGGCCACGCGGGGCGCCAGCGGATCGTCAGTAGACGCGGACGGTGACGAACTGGGTGCCCTGACCGAGACCGCAGCCGCACGTCGCCGCGAAGTCCGACGGCATGAGATCGACGATGCGGACCGGTCGATGGCCGGCCCGCGGGCCATAGTCGGTGACGACGCGCTCGACGCATCCGCCGGCGCCGCAGACGACGACGACCGTCCCGCGCGGGAGACGCATCGCCGTCGTGCCGTTGTCGTACCAGGTGGCCCAGCCGGAGATCGTGTAGCGCGGCGGCTTCCACTCCGATGCCGGCGCGGCCGAGGGCTGCTTGACCTTCGGGCGGGTCGCCGGGGCCCGGAATGCGGCGGGTTCGACGAGCATCGCCCCGGGCTCGAGATAGCCGCTGGAGCGATGGGCAGCGTCGAGCGGACGGACAACCGGAGTTGAGCCATCGCTGATCGCGCCGATCCGGAGTGCCTGGAACGCCGCTGCCGGAACGGTCTGCTCCGGACTCGGGGTGCGCGAGCCGGCAAGACCTGGCAGGGCGACCAGCGCGAGGGCAGCGGTGAGCACCGCGCCCGCGACAAGCGTCCTGGGTCGCACTAGGACGCACACGATACGGCATCTTCACCGTTCGCGCCAGCATGCAGGATCGTCCGCGTGAACCGGCCCGCCAGCAGCGGGCGGCTCGGGTCGCCTTCGTCCGGCTGGCCCCCGGGCTTGCACGACGTGAGAGTAGCGAACCGACCGGAGCGGGCGCCCAGGCCCGGAACCGGCCGGAGCGGGCGGGCCCGGATCCGGCGCACCGGCAAGCGCTCCGGCAGCGTTCGGTGCCGGGGCCGGCCCCGGCACCCCGGCACCGAACGTTCAGCGGACGACGATCACCGCGTCGTTGCCGGTGGCGGGCTGGCTGTCGACCTGGCCGGTCCCCGTCTCGTCCCAGGCGAGAACCGAGAGCCGGCTCCCCTCGCCGTCCTGGCCGGGTGGGGTCGCCCAGGCGAGACGACCGTCGGCGATCGAGAAACCGGCGAGGGCGGGGACGTCGAGGAGCGGGCTCCGCGCGGCGTCGACGCGGCCGGTCGGGCCGTCGATCACGAGCAGGCTGAGCCGCCCGAGCCACGGGTTCACCGGGTCGCCGATCCAGACGGCCAGCCGTGTGCCGGTCGAGTCCCAACGGATGTCCCAGTCCCGTGGCACAACCAGGGCCCCGGACGGGCTCGACGGCAGGAGCAGATCCGGGCCGACCAGCGGCGTAAACGGGGTCGCCGACGGCGTGGGCAGCGGGGATGCTGCACCGCCATCGCCCTGGCTGCTGGCAGGTGGCACGGCAGGTTCGCTGCCATCCGGCGCGGAGCCGGTCGGGCTCGGCGCACCGGTGGCGGGCGGCAGGAGCACCGTCGGGGACGGCGTCGGGACCGACGACAGGACCGGCAAACGGGCCACGTCCGACCGTCCGAGCCGATCGAGGGCACCGGTCGTTGTCGGCGCCTCGGCTGCCGGCGACTCGACCGGACCGGCCGTCGGGGTCGCCTCGGCTGCCGGCGACTCGACCGGACCGGCCGGGGTCGAATCGGGTCCCGGCGTCGAATCGGGTCCTGGTGTCGGTAGCGGCAGGACCAGCTCGCCCGACGGACCGGGCGACGGCTGGAGGGCTCCGCCGGTCAACCACGACCAGGGCGCGATGACGAGCTGGCCCTCGAGCGGCTGCCAGGACGAGGAGGCGGCGTCGAACCCGAGTGACCCGCTCCAGTAGACGACGTACCGGCCGGACGGATCGAGGACCGGGCGCCAGGCCGGGACGGGCAGGTCGAACCGCTGGCCGCTCGCCGGATCGAGCACGAACGAGACCGCCTGGCCGGTCGGGACAGCGTCGATCGGGGACGGCGCCGGGCTGGTGTCGAGGTCGGGCGAGGTGTCGGGCCCGGACGAGCTGCCGGGAGTCGTCGCGGGCGCCGCCGACGGCGGGACGGGCGTCGGGCTGGGTGTCGCAACCGGCGTCGACGTCGGCGCGTCGGACCCGCCCGGGAGGGGCTCGCTCGGAACGAGGGCTGGGTCGGGCGGCGGAACGAGCGGGTCGGGAACGGCGCGGCTGCCGAGGATCAGGCCGCCGAACCAGGCCGAGAAGACCGAGGCATGGTCGGTCGTCACCGGCCGGGCGAGCAGGTCCCCGACGTGCCAGACGTAGATGTCGGGGCCGTGGCTGCCGTCCGCGGGGCGGGCCGTGAAGGCAAACCACGCGCCATCGCCGGAGTACGCAGCGCTTTCGCCGACGACGATGACGTCGCTGATGATCGCGATCGGGCTGCCCAGCGCCGGCGAGGCGGCGGGGCCGGACGACGGCGTCTGGCCAGGTTCGGCCGGGGCCGAGGACTCGGTGGCGGACGGCGAAACGGGGGCGGACGGCGAGGAGACCGCCGACGGTGACAGCGGCGCGGCGGTCGGCGAGGGCGGTATGGGCGGCGGCGCCGAGGGCCCGGTCGACGGCGAGGGCGGTATGGGCGGCGGCGCCGAGGGCCCGGTCGACGGCGCGATCGTCTGGCCGCCGCCGGAATTCCCGGACACCTCGGGCGCCTCCGACGCTGGGGTTGGCGACGGCGGCGCCGACGCGATCGCAAACGGCGTACCGCTCGGACCGGGCGACCCGCTGCCCGGGGCTCCGCCAGTCTCGCCGACCGGCACGACGTAGACCACGCCTCCGGCCGACGTTGTCGCAGCATCGAGAACGATGACCTGCGACTGGCTGGGTGAGCGAAGGACGGCCCGCGGTGCACTCGTGAGCCGGATCAGCTGGCGCGCCGAGCCGTCGATCGGAGCACAGTCGGGCTGGGC
>JAJYXX010000283.1:8244-9138 GCA_021801545.1 Chloroflexota bacterium
TGACGGGCGTCGGCACGGGCGCGATCGAGGGCGGCAGGCCCGCCTCACCGGTGGGCCTTCCCGACCAGTCGCCGAGGAGCGAGCTGGCGGCAACGACCGCCACGACGAGTGCCCCGGCAAGGGCGCCGTACGGGACGAGCCGAACACGCTCCCGGCCGACGGGCCACTGGCCGGCCGGTCGTCGATCGGCGGCAGCCCGGCGGCCCTGGCTGCCCCGCGTCGAGCGCCGGATCTCCGCGTCGAGCGCGGCCGCCGTCCGGGCCCACAGATCACGCGGTGGCGCGGACACCGGAACGGCACGCAGCGCCCGGAACGCCTCCTGCTGCGCCTCGTAGTCGGCCGCCACCGCCCGGCACGGCGGGCAGGCCTCGAGGTGTCCGGCCAGCCAGGTCAGCTCGGCGCCGGCGAGCGTCTCCGAGAGGCGGGCGGCGGCGAGCTCCCGGGCGCGCTCGTGATCGGACACGAAGCGCGTGCGGAGGCGTGCTCGCCGAAGGTGGCTCATCGACTCGTCCCCGGGTTCGATCGGACGTCCGCCTCGGCGCCCTGTTCGCCGAGACGTTCGGCGGCAAGGGCCTGGCGGAGGCTCTCGCGGGCGCGGGTGAGGAGGGCGCGGGCGGCGACGTGACTCACCCCGAGCGCGGCCGCCAGTTCGAGGCCGGTGAGGTCGTGGAGCTCGGCGAGCAGCAGCGCGTTCCGCTGGCGTTCCGGGATCCGCTCGAGCGCCCGCTGCAGGTCGCCCGAGAGGTGGACGTCCATGACGAGGCGTTCGGCCGACGGCGCGGTCCCCTTCGACTCCCCGGTCCACGGGAAGAAGCGGATGATCTTCCGCCGGCGGATCTCGTCGAGGGCGACGCGGTGGGCGATCTGGTAGAGCCAGGCCCGGGCATGGGCCCG
>JAJYXX010000236.1 GCA_021801545.1 Chloroflexota bacterium
TTCGGCTCGCCGCCACGGCCGAGTTCCGCGACGACCAGGCGCGGGTCGTGGCGAATGCGGCCGTCCTGGCCGAGACGATCGCCGCGCGCGGCGGGCGGGTCGTCTCGGGCGGCACGGACAACCACCTCGTCCTCGTCGACGTGACGTCGCTCGGCGTGACCGGCCGTGTCGCGGAGCGGCTCCTCGACGAGATCGGGATTACGGTCAACAAGAACGCGATCCCGTTCGACTCGAACCCCCCGAACATCGCTTCGGGGATCCGGATCGGGACGCCGGCCACGACGACCCGGGGCTTCGGCGAGGAGGAGATGCGCGAGATCGGGCGCCTGATCGTGGCCGCGATCGAGGCGCGCGACGAGCCCGCGGAGCAGGCCAAGCTGGCCGCCGAAGTGGCCGAGTTGTGCAGCCGGTTCCCGGTCCCGGGGCTGCCGGCGGCGTGAGCCTGCTGTCGGCGGCGCCGCCCCGCGGGACGCGATGAGGTTCATCCCGGACCTGGGGGGCGCGCTGCCGGCCATCGTGGCGGCGACGATCGCTGCGGCGCTCATCGCGTTCCTGCTCACCCCGCTGGTTCGGCTCGTCGCCCGTCGACTCGACGTCGTCGACCAGCCTGAGCAGCGCCGTGTGAACGTCCGGCCGATCCCGCGCGGTGGCGGCCTGGCCGTCGGGGCGGCCTTCCTGACGGTGGCGTCCGTCCTCGTCTGGCTCGGCGACCGCTCGGGGATCGTCGGGGCGGACGAGGCGATCGAGACGCGCCAGCTCGTCGCGCTCCTCCTCGGCGGCGGCGCCGCCGCCGCCCTCGGCGCCCTCGACGACTATGCGCAGCTGCGGGCGCGCTGGCAGTTCGCGGGCCAGGTGGCGCTCGCGCTCGGCGCGGCCTGGCTCGGGATCGGCGTCGGGTTCGTGAACAACCCGTTCAGCCCCGGGGTGATCCGCTTCGACGGGCTGTTCGCGGTCGGTTTCACCGTCCTCTGGATCGTCGGGATGATGAACAGCGTCAACTTCATCGATGGTCTCGACGGGCTCTCGTCGGGGGTCGGCCTGATCGCGGCGGCGACGCTCGGTCTGATCAGCCTGACGACCGTCGTCGGCCAGCCGTTCGTCGCCGTGCTCTGTTTCACGCTGGCGGGGGCGCTCCTCGGGTTCCTGCGCTGGAACTTCCACCCGGCCTCGATCTTCGTCGGCACGAGCGGGGTGATGTTCATCGGTTACACGCTCGCGCTCCTCTCGATCCTCGGGACGGCCAAGGTCGCGGTCGCGCTCCTCGTCCTGGGCGTGCCGATCATCGACACGTTCTGGATCATCGTCCGGCGTCTCGCCTCGGGGCGGTCGCCGTTCACCCCCGACCGGGGCCACATCCACCACCGCCTGCTCGATCTGGGCCTCTCGCACCGCCAGACGGTGCTGCTCATCTACGCGATCTGCCTCGTGCTCGCCGGTCTGACATTCGTCCTGTCGGGGACCGGCCAGGTGTACGCGTTCATCGGGATCGTCGTCGTCTCGGGGGTCGCCCTGTTCGTCCTGACGCGGCGCTCGCTCGTCGCCGAGGAGCTCTCCGCCGAGTCGTACGAGGACGATCCGGCGCGCTGACGATCGATCCGGGCGGCCAGCCGGAGGGAACACCCGTCTCGCCGGCTGGCGGAGGAGACCGCCGTGCCGACGGCCTCGGAGCGCTCCCTCTCACCCGACCCGGCGATCTCGCGGGACGTCTGATCGTCTGACGGTGAGTGCGTCTCAGTGCAGATCGAGCGTGTTCGCCAGACCGCCGAGCGCGACCCGGAGACGGCTGACCCACTCCCGAGAGCGCTCTCCAAGAGGGGGGCTTCAGACCCTTGACGGTGGTGATATCGTGCGGGCAAGGCTGTGAGAGCGCTCTCATGAACGCTCGAGTGCGGGCCCATCGAGCACCATAGCGGACAGGCGAGAGGGCAGTGAGGCAAGGCAGCAGTGGCAGCGGCCGGAGCGTGACGCTCGAGGAGGTCGCCCGGGTCGCGGGTGTTTCCAGGGCCACCGCCTCGCGCGTCGTGAACGGTAGCCCGAAGGTCAACCCTCAGGCCAGGCGGGGGGTCGAGCGGGCGATCGCCCGCCTCGGCTACGTCCCGAACCGCGCCGCGAGAAGCCTCGTGACGCGACGCAGCGACTCGATTGGCGTCGTGATTCGAGAGCCGACAGCCCGGCTGTTCGGCGACCCGTACTTCCCGCAGCTCCTGAGCGGCATCAGCGCGGCCCTCTCACCGCGGGGCCTTCAGCTAATTCTCCTCATGCCTCGTTCGCGCGAGGAGGACAGGCGACTCGAGCAGTACCTGACCGCCGGTCACATCGACGGGGTCCTCCTCGCGTCCCTTCACGGCAACGATCCGCTGCCCGGACGCCTTGACGGCGACGGAATCCCCGTGGTGGTCGGCGGCCGGCCGCCGGAGGGCGTCCGGGTCAGCTTCGTGGACAACGACAACTACGGTGGCGCCGTCGCCGCCGTGAGCCATCTGATCGCATCGGGCCGGCACACGGTCGCCACGATCTCGGGGCCCCTCGACATGGAGGCCGGTGTCGCCCGGCTCCGCGGTTATCGCGAGGCCCTGCGGTCTGCAGGTCGCTCGCTTGACCCCAGCCTTGAGGCCGAGGGAGAGTTCACGCAGGAGAGTGGCGCCCAAGCGATGCGAGCGCTGCTCCAGCGACACCCCGAACTGGACGCCGTGTTCGTCGCGTCGGATCTCATGGCCGCCGGTGCGCTCCAGGTGCTGAATGCGGCCGAGCGCCGGGTCCCCGACGACGTGGCGATCGTCGGGTTTGACGACTCACCCATTGCCCTCATGACCGTGCCGCCCCTGTCGACAGTCCGACAGTCGATCGAGGAGATGGGCCGTGAAATGGTCCGCCTGCTCCTCGAGAGCATCGACGAGCGGGACCGAGCACCTCGCCAGGTGATCCTGGTGACGGAACTCATCCTCCGGGGGTCGTGTGGAGGAGGGCCGATGAGCTAACGAAACGCACGGCACGGGAGGCGCAGGCGCAACCACGCGGCGACATCCGCGGCTGAGCATGTCTGCCCGACGCGAACGCGACCGGCCTCCGAGGGATCGCTATCGCCAGGCCGGCGTGGCGTTCGCCACCTCCGCGATCCAGCCATCACGGCTCGATCCCGGGCGACCCTCCCGAGATCTCGGTCCGAAGCGATCGGGTAGCGGCCCCATGAGGCGTGGCGGAGGAAGCACCCCGGCCGCCGCCGAGCGGAACGCCCATGAACCGCCCCGTTGCCGCGCCCCAGCAACGGGGCGGTGCCGGCCCGGCCGCGGACATCCCGCGCGCACGTCCTTGCAGACACCTTCGTCCAGCCCAGCTCCAGAAAGGAGTGACGATGAAACGCAGACTGACGGGACCGAGGGGTCTCGTGGGTTTTCTCGCGACCGCGGCGCTCGCGTTCGCCGCATGCGGCGGTGCCGTCACGACGACGGCCCCCGCGGTCTCCGCTCCGGCCGCTTCAGCCCCCGCGGCCTCCGCTCCGGCTGGCGAGCCGAAGCTCGAGATCTTCTCGTGGTGGACCGCCGGCGGTGAGGCCGAGGGCCTCAACGCGATGTTCGACGTCTTCAAGGCGCAGCATTCCGGCGTCGACATCGTGAACGCAGCCGTCGCCGGTGGCGCCGGCAGCAACGCCAAGGCCGTCCTGGCGACCCGCCTGGCGGGCGGCGACCCGCCCGACGCGTTCCAGGTCCACGCCGGACTCGAGATCCTCACCTACTCGCCCGACCAGTACCTCCAGCCGCTCGACGACCTCTACGCCGCCCAGGGCTGGGACAAGGTCTTCCCGAAGGACCTCCTCAGCCTGCTGAAGTACAACGGCCACTACTGGTCGGTGCCGGTCAACATCCATCGCGGCAACGTGCTCTGGTACAACAAGCAGATCTTCGCCGACAACGGGCTGACGCCGCCCAAGACATTCGACGACTTCTTCAAGGTCGCCGACGCCCTCAAGGCGAAGGGGATCACCCCCTACGCCTTCGGCAACAACGGCGGCTGGGAGGACGCCTTCACGTTCGAGAGCGTGCTCCTCGGCTCCCTCGGCGCGGACGGCTACAAGGGGCTCTGGACCGGCGCCACGCAGTGGACCGACCCGCGAGTCGCCCAGGCGCTCGAGACGTACAAGAAGATGGCCACCTACGCCAACGCCGACCATGCGGCGCTCTCCTGGGACGGCGCGGCGCAGCTGATCGTCGACGGTAAGGCCGCGATGTTCATCCACGGCGACTGGGCCAACGGCTACTTCCTCTCGAAGGGTTTCGCCGGCTACGGCTGGGCCCCGGCTCCCGGAACGAGCGGGATCTTCCACGTCGTGTCGGACGCGTTCGCGCTGCCGAAGGGGGCCAAGGATCCTCAGAACGCCCAGGCCTGGCTCGAGCTGGCCGGCTCGAAGGCCGGCCAGGAGGCCTTCAACCCGAAGAAGGGCTCGATCTGCGCCCGGACGGACTGCGATCAGAGCCTGTTCGGCGACTACTCGAAGTCGGCAGCGGCCGACTTCGCCAGCAACGCGCTGGTTCCGGGCACGGACGCCGCGGCCAACCCGAAGTGGATCACCGCCTACAAGGACGTGGTCGCGCTCTTCGTCTCGAAGGGTGACGTCGCGGCCGCGCAGACTGCGCTCCAGCAGGCCTGCGTCGACGCCGGCGTTTGCAAGTAACCAGAACGAGTACCGTACCGGCGCGCCCGCCTCAGCCAGGCGGGCGCGCCGGCCGCACCACCTGGAGCCTCGGCATGCGTCGACCGACTCGGGACCGCCTCGTCTCGCTCGCCCTGCTCGCACCCTCGGTCATCGTCATCGCCGTCTTCGTCTACGGCTTTATCGCCTTCAGCGGTTACGCCTCGCTGACGCGGTGGGACAGCCTGATGCCGGACTTCACGTTCGTCGGCCTGCGTAACTACGAGCGCCTCTTCGCGATCCCCCGCTTCCAGATCGATCTGGGCAACATCGTCACGTTCACCGGCCTGTTCATCCCGATCTGTCTGATCGTCGGCTTCCTGCTCGCCGTCCTGCTCGATCAGCGGGTCCGAGGCGAGAACCTCTTCCGGAGCATTTTCCTGTTCCCGATGGCGATCTCAGCGGTCGTCACCGGCGTCGCGTGGCGCTGGATGCTTGACCCGGGTACGGCCGGTGGAGCCCACGGGGTCAATGCCCTGCTGGATGGCGCCGGGCTCGGCTTCCTCAAGAACGGCTGGTATACCGATCCCGCGATCGGCATCAAGGCCGTCGTCATCGCCGCTGGCTGGCAGATGTCGGGCTATGCGATGGCGATGTACCTTGCCGGGCTGCGGAGCGTGCCCCAGGAGCTGCGCGAGGCGGCCCGCATCGACGGGGCCGGCGAGCTCGGGGTCTACCGCCACGTCGTGCTGCCACTGCTCCGCCCGATCACCCTGAGCGCCGCGATCATCCTCGGCCAGATCGCGCTCAATCTCTTTGCCCTCGTCGTGTCGATGACCGGGCCTGGGCCTGGCTTCTCGACCGACGTGCCGGCCCTGTTCATGTTCGAGACAACGTTCCGCGCCAGCAACTTCGCCCAGGGCGCCGCGATCGCCATGCTGATGCTGGTCTTGGTGGCCCTCCTGGTGGTGCCCTACCTGATCCACACGTTCCGCCACGAGGTGCGGGCGTGACGGCCGCGGTGCGGACCCGGTCCACAATCGGCTCGATCAGCGTCACCCGGGTCTTGATCTACGGGGCGCTCATCGTCGCCGCGGTCTTCTACCTGCTGCCGGTCTACGTCCTCCTCGTCACCGGGCTGAAGTCGTTCCAGGAGGTGAGTCTCGCCAGGATGTGGGAGCTGCCGAGAGGCCTGGGTCTCGAGAGCTTCGTCCGGGCCTGGGCGGGCGACGAGGCGAAGGGGTTCACCGGGTTGGCCGGCAACTTCGCGAACAGCCTTCTGATGGCGGTCCCGGCCGCGCTCATCTCGGCGATGCTCGGCTCGCTCAACGGCTACGTCTTCGCCAAGTGGCGCTTCCCCGGCTCGAACGCGCTCTTCACGGCCTTCCTGATCGGACTGTTCATTCCGTACCAGAGCGTCCTCATCCCCCTCGTCGTCACCCTCCAGAAGATGCACCTCTACGGCTCGATCCCGGGACTGATCTTCGTCCACGTCGTGTACGGCATCCCGATCACCACCCTGATCTTCCGGAACTACTACGCGACGGTGCCCGGCGAGCTGATCGAGGCGGCCAAGATCGACGGAGCATCCCTGCTCGGGATCTACCGCTGGATCCTGTTCCCGATCTCGGTGCCCGCGTTCGTGGTGACTCTCATCTGGCAGTTCACCTCGATCTGGAACGACTTTCTGTTCGGGGTGATCGTGACCAGCCGACCGAACGTGCAGCCGATCACGGTCGCGCTGAACAACCTGGCCGGATCGTTCGTCGTCGAGTGGAACGTCCAGATGGCCGGGGCGCTCATCGCCGCGCTCCCGACACTGCTGCTGTACATCCTTCTTGGCCGCTATTTCGTCCGCGGGTTGATGGCCGGCTCGCTCAAGGGCTAGACGTAGGGGTACCCGAAACAGAAAAGGAGCGCCCACCATGGAATCTGACGTTCCCAGCTTCCCGCCCGGTTTCGTCTTCGGCGCGGCAACCTCGGCCTACCAGATCGAGGGCGGTGCGGCGGCGGACGGCCGGGGCGAGTCGATCTGGGACCGTTTCAGCCACACGCCCGGGCGCGTGCACGGGGGCGACACGGGCGACGTCGCCGCCGACCACTACCACCGCTACGCGGAGGACATCGCGCTCATGCGCGAGATCGGCCTCACCGCGTACCGCTTTTCGATCGCCTGGCCGCGCATCGTGCCCGACGGCCGGGGCCGCGTGAATGCCGCCGGGCTGGACTTCTACGACCGGCTGGTCGACGGGCTTCTCGCCGCCGGGATCACGCCCTTCGCGACGCTCTACCACTGGGACCTGCCCCAGCCGCTCCAGGACGCCGGCGGCTGGGCCGATCGCCGCGTCGTGGACGCGTTCACCGACTATGCGGACGTCGTGTCCCGGCGCCTCGGCGACCGCGTGGACCGCTGGATAACGGTCAACGAACCCTGGTGCATCTCGTTTCTCGGGCACCTGACGGGCGAGCAGGCGCCCGGCGTGCGCGATCTCGGGACCGCCCTCCGGGTCGCCCATCACGTCCTGCTCGCCCACGGCGCCGCGGTCCCGGTCCTCAGGGCCAACGCCGGCCCGACGAGCCAGGTCGGGATTGTCTGCAACATGACGCCCGGCGCCGCGGCCTCGGACACCGAGGCGGACCGGCGGGCGGCCGAGCGCTGGGATGGCTTCTTCAACCGCTGGTTCGTCGACCCGCTCGCCGGACGCGGTTACCCGTCTGACATGGTCGCCCTGTACGGCCCCCTGGCGCCGGCGGTCGAGCCGGGCGATCTCGAGCGAATCGCGACGCCGGTCGACTTCTTCGGCCTCAACTACTACTTCCGCGCCGTGGTGAGCGACGACCCGGACGCACCTCCCCTCGGGCTGCGCTCCCACGAGGTCCCCGGCGCGACGTCGACGGCGATGGGCTGGGAGGTCTACCCGGACGGGCTGCGCGAGCTCCTCGTGCGCCTCCACCGCGACTACGGGTTCGCTGCGCTCTACGTCACCGAGAGCGGGGCCGCCTTCGAGGACCGCGTGGATCCCGACGGCATCGTGCGCGACCCGGAGCGGCTCGCCTACCTGCGGGACCACCTGGCCGCCGCCCGCCGGGCGATCGACGAGGGGGTCCCCCTGGGCGGGTTCTTCGTTTGGTCGCTGCTCGACAACTTCGAGTGGGCGCACGGCTACGCCAAGCGCTTCGGGCTCATCCACGTCGACTACGCGACGCAGGAGCGGCGGATCAAGGAGAGCGGGCGCTGGTACGCGGAGATCATCCACGCTAACTCGCGCTGATCCGGGCGTGTCCCATCGGCTGACCGTGCGGTCTCCTCTGCCGCGGGTCGGTCATGGTCCCGTTCGTCGAGGCTTGCCCGCGGCACCTCGGGACCCAGTTCGGCGGTCGCGTCGTTGCCGGTCCCGAACGGCAGCTGCTATACTCCCGCCGCGTTGTCGGGCCGCTCATGAACCAGCTTGGCCGGGCCGGAGCCTATCTCGCCCTCTTCTCGGAGATCGGGCTCGTCCTGCTCGTCACCACGCTGGCCGGGGTCCTCGCCGGATACTGGCTCGACACGCAGCTGGGGACCCTGCCCATCTTCGTCGTCGCCGGTTTCCTCGGTGGTGCCGCGACCGGGGCCCTGGCGATCTACAGGTTGATCACCCGGTTCCTGTCGAGGTTCGAGTAGCGGGACCGGGTCCGATCCGGATCGGATGCGAAGAGCGCGGCGTCACAGCCGCGCTTGTGTGTGTGGAGCAAGCGTGTCGAGCGAGCAGCCCGAGGCGATCGCGAATACCGTGCCGGCGGTCGAAGCCACGGCGTCGGCCACGAGCGGTCGTCGGGCCGTGCGCACCCTCGCGATCCTCGCTGCGGCGGTCGTCATCCTCGACGTCATCGCCTTCCTCGTCCTGCCCCCGTTCCCCAGGGGTGGTCAGGCCGGCGAGGCCTGCGCCTACCCGATCTGCTTCATCGGCGGCAACCTCGAGTTCCCGCCGCCGCACGTCGTCCTCGACCTCGCGCCGAGCGACCCGATGCCGACCGGGCAGCTCGTGGTCGCGTTCCACCCGAGCATCACGTCCCCGATCATCACGATGTGGATCATCGAGGCCCTCCTGCTGCTCGTGGCGTTGTTCGCGGTCCGGGCGATGCGCGACGTGCCACGCGGCCTCCAGAACGTCGTCGAATGGGCCTACGAGCTGCTCGAGGACTTCGGGACCTCGATCGGCGGGGTCGAGGCGCGGCGGCACATCCCGGTCTACGCGGCCTTCTTCCTGCTCATCCTCTTCAGCAACTGGAGCGGCCTCGTGCCCCCGGTCGGCAAGGTCGATGAGCTCCGGGCGCCGACGAGCGACGTGAACATCACGATCGGGCTCGCCCTCTTCGCCTTCGGCTACTTCGAGTTCCAGGGCTTCCGGGCGCTCGGCATCGGCGGCTACCTCTCGAAG
>JAJYXX010000147.1:0-6280 GCA_021801545.1 Chloroflexota bacterium
CCGTAGAAGATGATCGTGGTCCGGCGCAGGGTCCGAAACCGGTTGCCCCAGTAGAAGAGGCCGGCGAAGAAGACGACGAGGGCGACCCCGAGCCCGAGGCTGACCAGGCTCGGGCTCGCCCGCCCCATGAGCAGCTGGTCGGCGAATCGCGAATCGGGAGCTTTGACGAGCTGGAAGAGCGACTGGCTGGTCGCGATCCCGAGTGCCGCGTTGATCGCGATCCAGGTCGGGGCGAGGAGCCAGACGTGCGAGCTCGTCAGGACCGCCAGGTAGCGATGCAGGCCGTAGTGGGTCGGGGCGTTCAGGGGAACCCCGCCGGCGGGATCGGCGACCCCGTAGCGGTAGACGAGGTACGAGAGCCCGTAGACGAGGGCGTTCAGGAGAAAGGCGGTCCGCCCGACTGCCTCGTACAAGGGTCCGGCGACGACGAGCCCGATCCCGAGACCGGCCAGCGTCGCGCCCTCGAACCGGGCGGCCGCCTGGCCGCGGAGGGCGACGTCGCCGGCGGTGACGAGGGCCACGTAGCCGAGGATCGAGGGCACGCTCGCCGCCGTCGAGGCGCCCTCGAGGAGGCGCGTCCCGCCAAGCAGGAACAGGTTCGTTGTCGCCCAGGTAAGGACGACCGCAACCGCCCCGAAGGCGGGGCCCCATTGCATCACCCGGTGATGGCCGAGGTGGTCGGCGAGGGCGCCGAACGGCGGGGCGAGGAGGAGCTCGGCCGCGAAGAAGGCCGCCGTCAGGCCGCCGACGGCGACCGGTGAGACTGCTTCTCCGCCGTGGCGGGGCAGCTCGGCCAGGTAGTAGATGAGCATCGTGCCGGTCAGCCCGGTGCTGAAGCGGAGGGTGAACGTCCCGAACAGGACGGCCCGCAGCGATCGATCCACGGGCCAAGAGTAGCCGCTCGACTCGACCGCCCGTACAATCGCGCCATGTCGGAGTTTCCCCTCGTTCCCGTGCTGCTCGCGCGCGGCAGTCGTGGCGCCGTCGTCGCGCCCCATCACCTCGCGACCGCGGCCGGGCTCGGTGTCCTTCGCGCCGGCGGCTCGGCGGTCGATGCCGCGATCGCGACGAACGCGGTCCTCGCGGTCGTGGCACCCGAGGCGTGCGGGCTCGGCGGCGACGCGTTCTGGCTGATCTGGGACGCCGCGGCCGGCCGCCAGCTGGCCCTGAACGGGTCCGGCCGGGCGGCCGCTGCCCTCGACGCGGCCAGCCTGCGGGCGCGCGGCCTCGAACGGCTCCCGAAGCGCGGCCCGCTGACGATCACCGTCCCGGGCGCCGTCCGCTCCTGGAGCGACGCCCACCGCCGGTTCGGTCGAGTCAGCCGTCAGGCGATTCTCGCCCCGGCGATCGAGCTGGCGGCTGGCGGCTTCCCGGCCTGGGACGGGTTCATCGAGTCGGTCGAGGTGACCGACTCGATCGTCGCCGCGGCACTCGGCGGCGAGTCGGGCTGGGCGGCCGTCTACCGTCCCCACGGTCGGCCGTGGCGGCCCGGCGAGCGGGTCCGGCTGCCGGCGTTGGCAGCGACGCTCGAACGGCTCGCGCTCGCGGGGTTCGACGACCTCTACGAGGGCGAGCTCGCCGAACGCCAGGCTCGCGGCCTGGCGGCGGCCGGGTCGCCGATCACCCTGGCCGACCTGCGCGACCACACCTCCACCTGGGGCAACCCGATCGGGACCGACTACCGGGGCGTCCGGGTGACGACCCATCCGCCGAACAGCCAGGGGCTCGTCGCGCTCGAGATCCTCGCCATGCTCGAGCGGTTCGAGCCGCCGCCACCAGGGCTGTTCGCCGGGGGCCGGGGCGCCGATGCGCCCTGGATCCACCTCGGGATCGAGGCCTCGAAGCTTGCCATGGCCGATCGCGACGCGTTCATCACCGATCCCGAGTTCCGCCCGATCCCGGTCGATCGACTCCTCGATCCGGCGTACATCGCGGACCTGGTTCGGCGGATCGACCCTGCCCGGGCCGCCCCGGCGCCCGCCTCGCGCCAGCCCCGGGGCGGCGGCACGATCTACCTGGCTGCGGTCGACGAGGACGGCGTGGCCGTCAGCCTGATCGAGTCCAACTACATGGGCTTCGGGTCGGGGGTCGTCGATCCCGCGACGGGGATCGCGTACCAGAACCGCGGCAGCTACTTCAGCCTCGAGCCCGACCACCCGAACGTCCTCGAGCCACGAAAGCGGACGCTGCACACCCTGATGCCGGGCATGCTCCTGCGCGATGGCCGGCCGTGGGTCGTCGCCGGCTCGATGGGCGGCGATGCGCAGCCGCAGATCTACGCCCAGCTCGTCTCGGCCCTCGTCGACGGCCGGGTCGACGTCGCGACCGGGGTCGCGGCGCCACGCTGGTTCGTGGAACCCGAGGACCACTTCATGCCGCCGCTCGCCGTCCGCGCCGAGCCGCGCTTCCGACCGGGGGTCCTCGAGGCGCTCGAGGCGATGGGACACCCGGTGACCCGGACCGCACCGTTCACCGGCGAGCTCGGTCACTGCCACGCGATCGAGCTCGTCGACGGCGGGCCGGCCGAGGGCGGGACGCTCGCCGCCGCGACCGACCCACGGAGCGCCGGCCTCCCGGCCACCTTCTGAACGGCCCGTGCCGAGCGACGCTGACACAGGAGCGCTCGGGTGAGCGGCGAGCGGCCGGCCGGAGACGGGCAGGCGACCGGCCGGGCGGACGCGACCAGGCCGGCGCTCGGGATCGGCGTCGGCGGCTCGATCGCCGAGCTCGTCGAGCTCGCCAGGGCCGCCGAGGGGGCCGGGTTCGAGTCGGCCTGGGTTGCCGAACTCGAGCGCTCGGCCTTCGTCCAGGCGGCAGCGGTGACGGCCGGGACCTCGACGATCCGCGTCGGAACCGCGGTGGCGCTCGCCTTTCCGCGCTCGCCGACGATCACCGCGCTCGAGGCGCGTGACCTCGACGAGCTGTCCGGCGGCCGCTTCCTGCTCGGGCTGGGAACGCAGGTCAAGCGGGTCGTCGAGGCGCGCTTCTCCGTCCCGTTCGAGCATCCGGCCGAGAAGCTCGCCGAGTACGCGGCCGCCGTCCGGGTCGTCTGGGCGGCCGGCCGTGGCGAGCCCGTCACCCACGAGGGCCGTTTCTACCGGATCACGATGCCTGCCTTCCACGGCCCGGCCCGGCCCGAGGCGCGGGACGTGCCGATCCTGTTCGCCGCGGTCGGGCCACTGATGTCGTTCACCGCCGGCACCGTCGCCGACGGGCTGATCGGGCATCCGCTCGCCTCGCCGCGCTACCTCGCCGAGGTCGTCCGCCCGGCGGTCGCCGAGGGGCTCGCTGCGGCGGGTCGCGCGCCCGATACCTGCCCGATCAGCGCCTCGCCGCTCGTCTCGCTCTCCGACGACCCCGACCGGGCCCGGCGCGAGGCGAAGCTCCAGCTCGCCTTCTACGCCACGACCCGCTCGTACGCGGCGATCTTGCGCCTTCACGGCCGTGAGGCGATCATCGGCGACCTCCGGCGGGCGTTCGTGCGCGGCGACCGGGAGCGGATGATCGGGCTCGTCGACGACGAGCTGTGCGACGCGATCGCGGTGGCCTGCCGTCCGGACGAGGTCCTCGACCGCCTGGCCGCCTGGCATGGCGTGGCCGATCGGCTCATCCTTGCCGGGCCGTGGTACGGGATCGATCCGGGACGGGCGCGGGAGAACGCGCTGGCGATCGTCGAGACACTCTCGCACCGGTAGGGCCCGCGTATACTCTCCCCTGCTCCGGCCCCGCCGGCCGGTCGCCGGGACGCCCCGGCCGGAGCGTCGGATCGAGCCTGGAGTCGCCCGTGACGTCGAACGTCGGCCAGAACTACCCCTACAGCAGCGAACCGGAGGCGGTCCGCGCGGCGAAGATCGCCGAGCTCGTCGCCAGCCGCGACGGCCTCGCCGAGAAGCTCGCCAGCGAGACCTCGCCGCTCGACGAGAACGAGCGCTGGTGGATCTGGAAGTGCCCGACGCCGGGCTGCCCGGGCTTCCTTCACGCCGCCGGCTACGCCCGTGACCGCCACGCGGTCTACGTCGTCTGCGACGGGACCTGCGCCCGCACGTTCCTGCGCTAGCCGGGCGGCCGAGCGTGGCAGCCCGCAACGTCGCCTTCGTCACCGCCCGCCGGCCCCTGCTCGTCGAGGGCACCGGGATGGCCCTCACGGCGGCCGCCTTCGGGGTCGTCTATGGCCTCGCCGCCCGGAACGCGGGCCTCTCGCTCGCCGAGGCGATCGCGATGAGCGTCTTCGTCTTTGCCGGCGCCTCCCAGTTCGCCGCCCTCGGCCTGATCGCCCAGGCGGCCCCCTGGCCGGCGGTCATCGTCCTGACTGCCGTGCTGAACGCCCGCCACCTGCTCTATTCGGCGGCGCTCCTGCCCTGGCTGCGTCCGCGACCGGCCGCCGAGCGGGCGCTGATGGCCCATCTCCTGACCGACGAGGCGTTCGCCCTCAGCCTCCACCACTTCCAGCGACTCGGCCGGACCGACGTCCGCGGCTACTGGCTCGCTGCCGGGCTGATCTTCGTGCCTTGGAACGTGGCCACGATCGTCGGCGTCCTCGGCGGCCAGGTGATCCCGGACCCGCGGCGGTTCGGGGTCGACGTCATCTTCCCGGCCGCGATGGCGGCCCTCGCGGTCCTCCTCGTCCGCCGACGGCGTGACCTCGTGGCGGCCGTCGTCGGAGTCGCCGTGGCGGTCAGCCTCGGCCTCGCCGTCGACCCCGCGGTCGGCGTCCTCGCCGGCGGCCTTGGCGGGCCGCTCATGGCGATGCTCGTTCCCGGGCGGCCGCTGTCGCCGCCCGAGATCGCGACCGGCGACGAGCTCGACCCCTCGCTCGGGGCGACGCCATGAGCGTCGCGCTCGTCGTCCTCGCCCTCCTCATGGGCGCCGTCACCTACCCATCGCGCGCCCTGCCGCTGCTCGCCCCAGGGCTGGAGCGGCTGCCACCCCGGGCGCTCGAGTACCTGCGCCTCG
Organism: Chloroflexota bacterium; assembly: GCA_021801545.1. GTDB lineage: Bacteria > Chloroflexota > Limnocylindria > Limnocylindrales > CSP1-4 > JAKAHU01. The sequence continues at coordinate 4,954 of JAJYXX010000147.1, forward strand.
TCGGGCCCGCCGTCCTCGCCGCGCTCGCAGCGGTCAACGTCGCGATCGCCCTCGACCCCGCTCGCCGCCCGTCGTTCCAGGTCGGGATCGAGTGGCTCGCCGTCGCCGCCTGCGTTGCCCTCGTCGCCTGGCGGCGGAACCTGTTCGTCGGGGTGATCGCGGCGGCGGTCCTCGTCGCCCTCGCCCGCGCCTCAGGCGCCGGCTGACGGTCAGCCCCCGGACCGCGCCTGCCTCGCTGCCCGTCGCTCGAGCAAATCGAGCAGGATCGCCGACCAGAGCATCGCCTCGTCGGCCCGGAAGATGCCGAGCCTGCCGCGGTACGGCCGGAGGCGCGGGTCGGTGCCGTCGAGCACCTCCCAGAGCGTTCCGTCGCGCTCGACGAGTCGCTCGTACGCCTCGATCGCGGGCGCCGCCGCCGCCGGATCGACCGAGTCGAGGAGAGCGAGGTAGATCGCCCCGAGCGAGGTCCAGATCGCGCTGCCCTGGTAGTCGGGCACGAAGAGCCGCTGGACCGAGTCCTCCGCGGCCGGGTCGCGTCGGGCCGCGTAGCGCAGCGGGATCGGCGTCGCCAGCCCGGCGGCTCGGGCGGCCGCGAGCGCTCCCGCCAGCCCGAGCTCGGGAACGGCCACGCCAAGCCAGAACGGGAAGACCGTCGCATCGCCGCTGACAGTGTCACCGTCCCGCTGGTCAGCGAAGTGATCTCCCCGCCAGAACGCGGCCAGGAACCGCTCACGCGCTCCGCCCGGGATCGGGTCGGCGAACCAGCCCGTCTCGCGCAGGGTGACCGAGAGGAGAACGAGCATCGCGTTGGCGTAGCAGTTCGACCCCGTCCGGACGGTGTCGCGGTGGGTGGAGAAGCGTCGGTCGGCCCGGACGAGGCCGGTCGCGGGGTCGAGCACCTCGCGCGCGTAACGCTCGACCTCGGGCCCAAGCCAGGTTCGGTGACGGGCGACGAGTTCCGTCGCGTCACTGACGCGCAGGGCGTGCAGGAGGAGCGGCAGCGAATCAACCCCGAACGCGTACACGTCGCGCGGTCGCCGGCCGGGGAAGATCGTCGTCGTCACCCGGCCCGCGCGCGACCAGGCGTCGAACGCCCAGGCGAGGCTCGCCGCAACCCGATCCCGGTACCCGAGCCGGACGAGAGCGGCGCTGCTGAACCCGAGGTCCCGGGTCCAGAACTGGCGAAAGTGGCCGGCACTCGCCAGGTAGTGGTCGCCCGCCCAGCACCGCTCGATGATCGCCCGGCAGACCGTCCGGGCGTCGCCCGGGTGACGGTGCTGCCCGAACAGCCCGCGCCGGGCGATCCGCAACCCGCTCGTCAGGTAGG
>JAJYXX010000147.1:6380-9003 GCA_021801545.1 Chloroflexota bacterium
GAAGCCATGCGCCTCAGGCCCGGTGCGGGCGCCACGAGGCGACGACCGGGTCGCGGGCGACGGCGAGGAGGAGCGCGGCGAGGAGTGCCGTCCGCGGCACGATCGAGTCGATCTCGAGGTACTCGGCCGGCGAGTGGTCGCTGCCACCGATCGGCCCGAGGCCGTCGAGGGTCGGCACCCCGAGCCCGGCCGTCGTGTTCGCGTCCGAGGCACCGCCGGTCGCCGCATCACGGACGCTGAAGCCGAGCCGGTTGGCGAGCGCCTGGGCGTGCGCGATGAGGCGGTCCGAGCGATCGGCCTTCTCCATCGGCCAGTGCCGGCTCAGCTCCTCGATCGTGATCCGGGTGTCCGGCACGGTCGGTGACGCCGCGATCTCGCGAATCGCCGCCTCGGCGGCCACGAGATGCTCGCGGCTGGCCGCCCGGAGGTCGACCTCGAGCGTCGCGCTCTCGGGCACGACGTTCGGGCGCGTGCCGCCGGAGATGACCCCGACGGTGCACGTCACGTCCGGCCAGCGCTCGTTCAGTCCCTGGAGGGCGAGGACCTGGTGGGCGGCCTCGACGATCGCGCTCCGCCCCTTCTCAGGCTCGACGCCGGCATGAGCCGCGCGCCCGGTGATCGCCAGGCGCAGGTCGACGACGCCCTTGCGCGAGGAGACGATGTCGCCGTTCGCCCGGGCGCACTCGAGGACGAAGCAGACGTCGGAGTCGAGGGCGAGTTCGCGGATGATCGGGGTCGAGCTTGGCGAGCCGATCTCCTCGTCCGAGTTGGCGACGAACGTCAGGCGCTCGAACGGGAACGCCTCCTCCTCGTCCTCGCCCCCGTCGTCGCCCTCGCCGAGGGCGAGCAGGGCAAGGAGGGCGTAGAGGCCGGAGAGAAGGCCGCTCTTCGTGTCGGCAACGCCCGGCCCGAACGCCCGGCCGCCGGCGACCCGGAACGGACGCTGGCGCGCCGTCCCCTCCGGGAAGACGGTGTCGAGATGGCCGATCAGGAGCGCCCGCGGGCCGCCCGGTCTGCCCGCGATCTCGCCGACGACCGTGTTGCCCAGGGTCGGGTGGAGGCGGTACGTCACCTCGGCCCCGAGCCGCTCGAGGAACCGACCGGTCCAGCGGCCGACCTGGTCGACCCCCGCCTTCGTGTAGCTGCCGCAATCGGTGTTGACGAGCGTCGAGAGATCCTCCAGGTAGGCCGGCAGCTCATCCTGGATGATCGCGTCGAGCTCTTCGAGCTCGTCCGCACCGACCGCGGTACCGGGGGCGACGAGGGCATCCATCCCGGCCAGTCTACGGCACTGCCCAGGTCGCCCGGCGGCCGAGTCGCCGGTCCGCCGGTTTCGACTTGCGGCAGGGGGAGCGGACGCGTCATCATCACGGTGAGGTCGCGGCCGCGGGCCGCCCCAAGGAGCTCTGAAGGAGAGGCCCACGGTGGAGATGTTCTTCGGCATCCTGCTGATCGTCCTCGCGCTGCTCGAGATCGCCTGGTTCACGTACACGGTGAGCAGGAACCTCAGGATCGGCGCCTGACCGCCAGACACGACGGCCCGGTCACCTGACCTCGGGACGCGACGGCACCGCAACCTGGCGGCCCGACGGCCTGATCGGCACCCCGACCCGCCGGCGAGCCGGCGTCTTCCGGCGCGCGCTCCGACGTGAGGTATCGCGCCTGCGCGATCCGCATCGGATCGCGGCAATTCTCATCCTCATCCTCGTCGGCGGGGTCTTCACGGCCGGTCTGATCGCCCGCGGCGAGGCCGCCGGCGCTGACGCCCGCGCCTACTGGGCGGCGGTCCGGATCTGGCTGAACGGGGGCGACCCCTATCACCCGACCGGCCCGTTCCTGCCCTACGTCTACGCGCCGTGGATGCTCCCGCTCTTCGTCCCGTGGGCGTTGCTGCCATGGGACGTGGCCTGGTTCGCCTGGCGTGGCGGGACGGTCCTGCTCCTGCTCTGGACGATCCACTGGGCATACGCTCGCCATCCCCTGGCGACCGCCCTCGTCGTCCTCGTCCTCTCGTTCCCGATCGCAGCCAACCTCGACACCGGGAACGTCACGCTCCTGCTGGCCCTGATGTGCTGGGGCGCCCAGTTCGTCGGTCCCCGCCTGGGGGGCCTGTTCTGGGCCTTGACAACCTGGATGAAGTGGGTCCCGGCGCCGCTCTGGCTCGTGATCACCCCACGCGCCCGATTGTGGGGCCTCCTCTGGCTGGCCGGTTCCGCGCTGCTGAGCCTGGCGACGCTGCCGCTGACAATCGTCCAGCTGCAGGCACTCTTCGGGTTCGGACCTCGGCCGATCCGGGTCGACTACCTCGTCGTCCTGTGGGCGATCGTGCCCTGGTGGTGGCACCATCCGCGACCGCTCTGGTGGCTCGTCCCGAACGCGTGGCCGAGGCTCGCCCGGCGCTTCGGCGACTGGGCCAGCGCGTGGTGGCGACGCTGGCAGAACGACCCGGTCGCGGCGGCAGCGCTCACCCGACGGCGCCTGGCCGAGACGCTGCGCGCCCTGGTGGGGCTCGAGACTGGCTGAGCCGCCGGCCCGCGTGCAGGGCTGTCGACCGGACCGCGCCGGGCCACGCACGCGGTCGCTGGCCGGTCGTCAGTCGAGCGAGACCGTGGTGCGGAGCGGG
>JAJYXX010000277.1 GCA_021801545.1 Chloroflexota bacterium
GCCCGAAGGGGGCGACCGCGGCGGTGAGGTCGTCGTGGTCGGCGCGCCCGAGCAGGTCGCCCGCGAACCGCGCTCGGCGACCGGCGAGTACCTCGCCCGGGTCCTGCGCGGCGAGCCGCTCGTGCCGTTGAGCGACGTCACGTTCGCTGGCGTGGTCGGGCGCGGCGACGGGCGCGCGGCCGGCCGGGAGGGGGAGGGGCGCCCGATCGAGCCCGTGGCGGCGATCGGTCCCACGCGCAAGCGCGCGGTGGCGGGAACTGCCCGGGAGCGCTGACCGGGCGGTCCGCCGGGGTGAGCGAGGCGACGCTCGCCTTGCTTCGCGCCCCGACGGGCGGTGTGCGAGCGCACCACTTTCTGGCCTGGGGTCAACTCGAAGGTCGACAGCGGTCGATGAGCGAAGTAGCCTGTCCGCTGTCAGGGCCAGTACGTTCGTACTGGTCGAACGAGAGAGCGGAACACCGGCGCAGGTCGCTGTGCCGTCTGCCGTGGGGGTGAAAGACTCGGTCCCTTGCGTGTGTCTCCTGTCGAGGGTACTCGCCTGCTCACGCCCGCCGTTCACGCGCCGGATCGGTTCCGTTGGGGAAAGGAGCGATCGCCTTGCGCAAGTTCATCGGGGTCTTCTCGTCGGCCGCCCTGCTGGCGAGCCTGCTCGCGGCTGCGACCGCACCCTCGGTCGGGGCCGTCACCTGCACGCCGACCGGATACTGGCGGGACGGCATCAACCTGACCGCCGCCCAGATCGGCGGTGACGTCACCGTCCCGCTCGACGCCACCGGCTGCAACATCGGCGTCTATTACAACGCGACGAACACGGGCAACGTCACCGGCGCCGAGATCTACGGCGCGAACTACTTCGGCGTCCTCGTCAACGGCGGCAACGTGAACGTGACGGGCAGCTCGATCCACGACATCGGCGACTCGCCGCTCAGTGGAGCTCAGCACGGCGTAGCCATCTACTATGCCACTGTTGTGGCGGGACCGGACGGCTCCGACGCCGACACCGACCCCGACGCCATGGTGTGTGGTGGGGACGGCGCCACCTCAGGCACCATCGACGGCAACGCGATCTTCGCCTACCAGAAGGGTGGAATCGTCGCCAACTGCGCGGGCACTTTCGTCGCCATCGCCGACAACACTGTCACCGGGGCCAGCTCGGTCTCCTACATCGCCCAGAACGGGATCCAGCTTGGCTACCACGCTGCTGGTTCCGTCACCGGCAACTTGATCGACGGCAACTCGTACACCGGCAGCGGCTGGGTGGCGACCGGTCTACTGCTGTTCGACGTCTCGGCAAAGGACATCAAGGCCAGCCAGAACATGTACCGGAACAACCAGATGAACCTCGTGCTCGTCACCGATGAGGCCTGCCCCTCCATGTACGGCGGTTTCTACGACACGTACGGACTCTGCCTTTGAGCCTCGACGAAGGATCGCGCAGGGGTGGCGGCCGGGGCCGGGCTGGCGGTGATCCCCGGAGCCTAGCGCTCCAACAGATCGACAGTAACCGCGGCTTCGAGCGACCAGACCGTCTTCGCCCATGCGCGGCGCTCGCGCCCCCTCTGGCGCCGACGCGGGCGCATCCATCTCGAACCATGGGGAGGTAACGATCATGCGCAAGCTTGCGTCATCAGTGGCTGCCGCGCTTCTTCTCGCGGCCTCGATGGCCGTCCCTGCGGCCGCCAGCGACGTCGCCTGCGGCGACACCATCACCACAAACATCACGCTGACCCACGATCTCACATGCTCCGGGACCGGGCTCGTCGTCGGGGCGCCCGGCATTACCGTGGACCTCGGCGGATTCACACTGAGCGGCGCCGGCGCCGGCAACGGGATCGACAACAACGGCGGCTTCGACAACGTCACGATCACCAACGGAACCATTGACGGCTTCGCCAACGGCGTCGCCCTCTCCGGCGCCGACTCGAACACCATCTCCCACCTCACGATCACGAACAACAGCAATGCGAACAACTGGTGGGAAGGCGTCGGCATTGTGATGTGGGGCGGGGGTATCAACAACACGATCACCCACAACACCATCTCCGGGAACTCGCGCCAGGGTGTATTTCTCGGACACAGCGGTCCCGGCACCACCTCGTACAACACCGTGTCGCAGAACGAGATCTCGAACAACGGGCTGGCGGGATACGACGGGTACGGCATCCAGCTCTGGAACGCCGACTACACCATCGTCTCGAAGAACGAGATCTCGGGGCACAACAACTGGTGGTTCGGCCAGGGGATCTACGTGCTCGCCTCGAAGGGCAACACGATCGAGCGGAACGAGCTGGAAGCTAACTCGTACGGTTGGGTGGTCTGGGATTGGGGCGTCTCGGGCTCGGCCAACGACAACGATTTCGTGCGGAACGAGATCGAGGACTCCGCCAACTGCTGGTGGTTCGTCGGGACCTACGAGGGGACCGTCCTCAACCGAAACGAGTGCGAAGTCTAGGAGAGCTACCAATCCCTCCTCGCCTAATCGAGGGAGACCGCAGGGTCACCTCAGGGACCGGCGGGTGGTGTAGTCGGAAGCTCAGAGCGCAGGGAGCCGGGCCCGGTTCGTTCCCGGCTCCTTTCGTGATGCGCCCAGCATGAGTAGCTCCCATGGACGTGGAGGGATATCAGCGGCTGGCAGCTGCTAGGGTGGAGGAGCCCGACACAGTCAAGAGACCCCAGCCTCACCGGCAGCTGCCGGCTTCAGACCGTCAGTCTGGCGACCGTGGCGAGGTCGCGAGACCTCGCCCCTCTTCGCGCCCGCGGGTGGGCACGAGGCCGAGACCCGGCGCCCGGCCTACACTTGAGATATGCCTGACATCGACTTCGCGTTCCTGGCCGACGCGGCCGAGACCAGTCCTGGCCAGAAGTTCCACGTCCTCGGCGGCTGGGCCAGCCGCCGAGGCGGGTTCAGGCCCCGATGACGGTGAACCCGAGGGCTCGGGCGGCCTGGGCGAGCCGCAGGTCGAATGTGACGAAGGGGAGCGATCGGCCGCCGGCGCGCTCGGCTGCCGCCAGGTGGAGGGCATCGAGCGTCCGCGAGCCGGTCACCCGCCCGATCTCGGCCGCCCGCCGGCACACCGCGTCGTCGAGCGCCACCACCAGCGTCCGGCGCCAATCCGAATCGAACCCCGCGAGCGCGGGCCCGACGTCGGCGTCCTCGAGCCGTCGGCTCAGGGCGAGGACCACCTCGACGAACGTGTGGTTCCCGGAAACCCACTCGGGATCACCGAGCAGGATCGCCTCAGCGGTGTCGCTGTCGGCCTCCGCGACGTACCGCTTCGCCAGCGCGCTGCTGTCGACGTACAGGGTCACGCGTCGCGGTCGGCGCGGATGAGCTCGCTCGTCGTCGGCGTGCCGGGTTTCGGCGGCCGGCGGGTCACGGCAGCCGGTGGGCCGTCGACGGCGCGCGTGATCCAACCCTCGGCCAGGCCTCGCTCGATGTTCGCGATCCCCGGAGCCGGCACGATCTGCGCGATCCGCCGGCCGCGACGGGTCACGCCCACGACCTCTCCGCGCTCAACGCGTGCGAAGATCTCGGACAATTTCGCCTTGAGCTCGCGGACACCGATCTCCATGTAGTCACCATAGCATGACTCGGTAACTACATCCACTCCAGTACCAGATCCACTCCAGTACCAGATCTTCGGACGGCCGCATACCGAGGTTCCTGAGCCGACCGCCGGAAGGGCGAGTCGGGGACGCCAGCCATGCACACGGCTGCCGCCGGTGCCGGCGGACGTAGAGCGGCCTACACTTGGGGTATGCCTGACATCGATTTCGCGTTCCTCGCCGACGCCGCCGAGACCAGTCCCGGCCAGAAGTTCAACGTCCTCGGCGGTGGCGTTAGCCGGATCGGCGGGCCGGGGTTCCCGCTCCGGCACCCGCACCTCGCGCTCGTCATCAGCCTGACCGTCACCGCCCCGGAGCTCGATCGCGAACACGAGATCCGGTTCGTCCTCCTCGACCCCGAGGGTGGCGAGGTGGCGAGCGCGACGAGCCAGCTCGTCGCCCACGGCAACACCGAGGGCAAGGACACGAATCTCACCTTCTCGGTCGATCTCTGGAACCTGCAGTTCAACGTACCCGGCGAGTACTCGCTCCGGATCCTCGTCAACGGCTCGGAGCGGCGCCGGTTGCCGCTCTCCGTGGTGCGCTCGACCGAGGGGATGACGACCCCGCCGCTCAGCCCGCCGCCGGGCCAGAAGTACGAGGCGTGAGCCGGCGGTGACCGCCCGGCACACCCCGGACCGGGACTCCGCCGGCGGCCGCGACCGTGACTCCGGTTCCGGCCGGGGCACCGCCTCAGGCCACGGCCCCGGCCGCACCCCCGACCGCGGCCTCGCCCGCCACGACGTGCCCACGATCGACGCTGCCGCGCTCGACGCCGCCCGTCACGCGGACCGGCTGCTCGAGGCGGCCCGGGACCGCGGCCTGGCGCGCTGGACGACGTTCCTCGAGCCGCTGCCGGACCTGCTCCGGGACGCGGAGCTGGCCGCCCTGCGCCCGGCCGCGCTCCGTGCCCGGGCGGCCTACGGGCCGAAGGATTCGATCCGCGACGCTCTGCCACTCGAGCTGACCGGGCCGTTCCAGGACGCGCTCGATCGCCTCCTCAAGGAGCTTGCCCGTCACGAACTGGCCCGCTGACCTATCCTTCGCAGGGTCCGGTGCCGGGCGGGTCAACGACCGCCGCGCCGGTGAGACGGGTGGCTCGATGCTCGTGCGGCTGCGATGGCTGACGATCCTGGTCCCGGCGCTCGTCGTCGGGGCGATCGAGCTGGTCAACGACACCGTCGTCGACGAGTTCCTGCCGTTTCCGTGGGACGCGATCTTCGTCGTCGTGGTCGTACTCGCCTTCCTGGCCGCGTTCCTGACGGTCGCCTTCCGGCGGATCGACTCCCTGACCGGTGCCCTCGCGGCACGAAACGAGGAGCTCGAACGCCGGAACACCACGGCCCGGGCGCTCCACCGTGTCTCCGTGGCCCTGACCGCCCTGGCCGACCTCGACGACGTCCTGCGCGCGGTCGTCGACGAGGCCCGGGCGCTGCTCGGGGCCGATGTCGGGCTCCTCCTGCTGGCCGACGGCGCCGGTGACCTCGTGTTTCGGACCGGCAGCGGGCCCGGCGCAGCGATCCACCCCGCCGGAGATGCACCCGGACGGGATGTGTCCCGGTTCATCGCTCCGGCCTACGCCTCGGTCCAGCTCGCGGCGCCGCTCCAGCGGGGCGGCCAGACGATCGGCCTGCTCGTCGTGGCGAGCCGCGAGCAGCGGGGCTACGACGTCGACGACGTCGAAACCCTCGCCTCGCTCGCCAACCAGGCGGCGATCGCCCTCGAGAACGCCCGCCTCCAGGTTCGCCTGCGCGAGTTGGCCGTCGTCGCCGAGCGCGAGCGGATCGCCCGCGAGATGCACGACGGCCTCGCCCAGGTGCTCGGCTACGTCAACACGAAGTCGCAGGCGGTCGAGAGCCTGCTCGAAACCGGTCGAACAGCGGATGCACGAACGCAGCTGGCGGAGCTCGCCGCGGCCGCCCGCTCGATCTACGTCGATATCAGGGAGGCGATCCTCGGCCTGCGCAGCCCGATCATGCCCGAGGTCGGACTGGTCGGCGCGATCGAGGCGTACGCGGGCCGGTTCGCCGAAGCGTCGAAGCTGGCCGTCGCCGTCACAGCGACCGATGAAGCGCGCGCACTCGACCTGCCGCCCGACATCCAGGCCCAGGTCTTCCGGATCGTCCAGGAGTCACTCACGAACGTTCGCAAGCATGCCGGGGCCGGCCGCGCGGAGGTGGCACTCGCGATGGTCGAGGGCACCCTGCTGGTGACCGTGGCCGACGACGGGCGCGGCTTCGAGGCCGGCGCGTCCGGGACGCGGGACGGGGTCGCTCTCTGGCGACTGGCCCCATTACGGCCTGGAGGCGATGCGGGAGCGCGCGGCGGCGATCGGCGGATCGATCGAGTGGACGAACCGTGACGGAGGCGGGGCGCTCGTCCGGCTGGTGGTGCCGCTCGAGCCCGCCGCACCGAGGCTCGACTGATGCGGATCGTCCTGGTTGACGACCACGCCCTCTTCCGCGACGGTGTCTCGTCGCTCCTCGGGGCCTGGGGCCATGAGGTCGTCGGCTGCGCGTCGGACGGCGCACAGGCGGTCGCGCTCGTCGACGCGCTTCGCCCCGACCTCGTCCTGATGGACGTTCGGATGCCCGGGATGTCCGGTCTCGCAGCGACGCGGCAGATCGCAGGCCGCCACCCCAAGGTCGCGATCGTCATGCTCACCGTGAGCGAGGACGAGGACGACCTGTTCGAGGCGATCAAGGCCGGCGCCCGGGGTTACCTGCTCAAGAACCTCGAGGCCGCCCGGTTGCGCTCGATGATCGAGGCGGTCGGGCGCGGCGAAGCCGCGATCACGCCCGCGACGGCGGCCCGGATCATCGGCGAGCTCGCCCGGCCGACCAGCCCCGCCAGTGCCGCCCCGGAGCCGGACCACCTGACCGAACGCGAGGTCGAGGTGCTCGAGCTCGTGACGGCCGGCCTGCGCAACAAGGAGATCGCGGCGCAGCTCGGGATCAGCGAGAACACCGCGAAGTTCCACCTCCGGAACATCCTCGAGAAGCTCCACGCCGGGAGCCGGACCGAGCTGGCGGCGCGCGCCGTCCGCGAGGGGCTGATCTCCGGCGACTGACCGCCGCCGACCGTCTGCCGACCACCTGCGACCGACCGCCCGCGCCACTGGCGGGCAGCCACGGGCCATTCGGCCCCCCGGCCCCTACCCGGTCGAGCGGGCTCACCCCCGCTCCATCGGACGTGGCGCCGCCGCACGTCCTGGGCGATCCTCGACCTGCTGACCGACACACGGAGGCGGGCCATGGGCTATCGCATCGAGATCGATCACGGGAACTGCATCAACTGCGGCATCTGCATGGACGTCTGCCCGGTCGAGGCGCTCGACATGAGCCGCCCGACCAGGCCAGGCGTCGAGGCCGGGCTGGGCGAGGGGGCGCCGGCGCCCTGGATGATGGAGCACCCGGTGCAGGTCGGGGAGTGCATCGGCTGCAGCATCTGCATCCGCGAGTGCCCGGTCGTCGTCATGACGCTCCACGCCGAACCCGGCGAGACACTGCTCGCGCCGCGCCAGGGCCCGATCCATCGGCCGCCGGCCGAGGAGCGCGGCTGGATCGCCCTCTCGGCGGTCACCACGGAGTCCCTGAAGCCCGAGCACGTCTCGCCGTGGGGCGACCTCTTCACCTGGCGCACGGCCGAACGCCCGCAGCCCTGGCAGGTCTGGCGGACGATGGTCGAGGACGCGCCGGAGAGCCCGAAGGCGCCCTGCCAGGTCGCCTGCCCGGCCGGCACGGACGCCGGGCGCTACGTCGGACTGATCGCCGCCGGCCGCTACGACGACGCCTATGCGGTCGCGGCCGAGGTCAACCCGTTCCCGTCGGTCTGCGGCTGGATCTGCACGGCGCCGTGCGAGGCCGCCTGCCGCCGAAGCGTCCTCGACGAGCCGATCTCGATCCGGACGCTGAAGCGGTTCGCCGCCGAGCACGGTCACCTGCCCGTCGTCCCCAAGCCCGCGATCAGCCGGACCGACCGGGTCGCGATCGTCGGTGGTGGACCGGCCGGCATGTCGGCCGCCTACTACCTCGTCCGGCTGGGCTACCCGGTGACCGTCTTCGAGGCGATGCCGGTGCCCGGCGGGATGATGGCGATCGGGATCCCCGAGTACCGCCTGCCACGCGAGGTCCTGCGCGAGGAGATCGAGCGGATTGTCGGGCTCGGCGTCGAGCTGAAGCTCGACCATGCGATGGGCCGGGACTTCACCCTCGGCGATCTTGAGGCCCAGGGCTACCGCGCCGTCTTCCTTGCTACCGGTGCCTCGAAGAGCCGCCGTCTCGGTGTCCCCGGCGACAGCCTGGAGGGTGTCGTCCCCGCGACGCTCTTCCTCAAGCAGGTCAACCTCGGCGAGAAGCCGCGGCTCCACGGCCCGGTCGTCGTCGTCGGCGGTGGCAGCACGGCGATGGACGCCGCACGCTCGGCCTGGCGAAGCGGCGCCGCGTCGGTGACGATCGTCTACCGGCGCGGCCGAGCCGAGATGCCGGCCCAGCTCGAGGAGATCGAAGCCGCCGAGCGCGAGGGGATCGTCATCCGGACCGGGCTCGCCCCGACCGAGGTCGTCGGCCGCGACGGCACCGTCGTCGGCCTCCGTTGCGAGGAGCAGTGCCCGACCGATCGGGTCGAGGGTGGCCGGACGGTCTGGGAGCCGGTCCCGGGCTCGGAGCACGAGATCCCGGCCCGCACGATCCTCGTCGCGATCGGGGAGGAACCTGATCCCTCGATCCTGCCCGAAGGGGCCGGCATCGAGGTGAGCGGCTGGGCGGGCATCGTCGCCGATCCGCGGACCCTGGCGACCGGACGGGCCGGCATCTTCGCCGGCGGCGACGTCGTGTCGGGCCCGAAGACGATCATCGACGCGGTCGCGGCCGGACGACGGGCGGCCACCTCGATCCACGAATACCTCGCCGGCGTGAAGAACGGCGAGGCCGAGATCTTCGCCGCGGTCCGCTACCCGACCGCCCTCGAGCTCCATCTCGCGCTCGACATCGCGCCGAAACCCCGGGCCCACCCGCCGCTCCCGGTCGTCCAGCCGGGCTTGTTCGCCGCGATGCAGGTCGGGTTCGACGAGGCGACGGCGAGAAGCGAGGCGAGCCGCTGTTTCCGCTGTGATGCGGTCTACGGCTGCCCCGCCGTCGAGGTGAGGGCCGGGCGCGGTCCCGCCGATCGCGTGACGCCGGCGCAGGCCGGGCTGGCCGGGTTGGAGCCCACCCCCATGGCTGCAGGAGGTTCACGATGACACCAGACCAGGTCTCAGGCTTCTTCGACTTCGGAGAGATGTTCGTCGAGGGGACGATCGCGGCC